>CAZIGP010000504.1:0-4151 GCA_964538425.1 uncultured Pirellulales bacterium
AATGGGCAGTTGACCGTGCCAAAGCCGAACCGATTCCTAACAACAATGTCAAGGCAACGGTCCAGCAAGACAATGCGACAACCAGCGATAACGCCCCAGTGCAAGCCACAATACCTTAGCCGCAAAACAACCGCAACCAAGGCGGAATTATGCAAGCCCAAGCGGAGGTTTCATTAGCTTGCCAAAGACTTCGTCAATTGGAATTGTCGCTGCAACAACGTCTTGCTGCCACGTTCGAGCGGTACGCCAATGCCCAACAACAAGTCGAACGGTACACCAAAGAAATTTTGCCCGATGCAAAGACCTCGCTAGATCTTGTTACCCAAGGCTACCAACAAGGCGAGTTCAGTTACCTTACTTTGCTCACTGCGCAGCGAACTTTTTTCCAAACCAGTCTCTCTTACCTGGATGCCCGCCGAGAATTGCGTGAAACGACCATCGAACTCGAAGGCCTATTGCTGCGCGACAGTTTACAAAGCCAAGTGGCAGCACCGCGAGAATCGGCACCCTCTGCGCCCAATGTCAATTCGCTTGTGACGCCGCCGCCTTATTGAAATAGCTTGCGCCTGATTGTTTTTAGCCCGCCGCCACAAAACAAACGAGTGAGCGCTCAGCGATTGCAACTGGCCCACGCACTGGTGGTTCAGGGCCATCCAAATTAGGCCAAATATCGTTCGGCGATTCCGCCGCGGTATTAATGAACTGCCGCCAGTGAATTGCTCGCACCAGCTCGGGCACCACAAACTCACGAGGTTGCAAACTGGGGTTAAGCATTAGCATCACATGACGCGAATGTTGAGGAATAGAACCTGGCCGATCGGGCAATTCAGATCGTGGAGGTGCTCCGAAAACACAAACTAAGCCCGATTCGCCATTTTTCCAATCGACCGAACCGCCGAAGGGATTGAACCAATTCACGTCAGGCAAATCACCCTGTCGAACAGGAATGCCGCTCAGAAAGGTTCGCCGCCGCAACGTAGGATTACTGCGCCGGAACGCGATTAAGCTTTGCACAAATCGCACAAGGTTGGGATGCTTATCAACCAACGACCAATCAAACCACGAAATTTGATTGTCTTGGCAATAAGCATTGTTGTTGCCGCGTTGCGTACGACGGCATTCATCGCCGGCTAGCAGCATCGGTACGCCTTGACTCAAAAGCAGCGTAGCCAAAAAGTTCTTAATCTGGCGCTGACGAGTTTGTTCGATCGGTTTCTTTCGCGTCGGACCTTCGACACCATAGTTGGCGCTGAGGTTGTTGTTATCGCCGTCGCGATTGCCCTCCGCGTTGTCTTCATTGTGCTTATGGCTGTAACTAACCAGGTCATTTAGCGTAAAGCCGTCGTGCGAAGTGACAAAATTGATGCTGTGGTATGGCTGACGTCCGCCCGCTTGATACAAGTCTGCCGATCCGGCCAATCGCGTGGCCGTTTCACCAACCATGTGGGCATCGCCACGCCAAAACTGCCGTATGTCGTCTCGATATCGGCCATTCCATTCCGCCCAACGCAGGTTGGCAAAAGAACCTACTTGGTAAGCTCCGGCCGCATCCCACGCTTCGGCAATCACTTTGGTGTCCGAAAGCAAAGGATCTTCCGCAATCAGCTCAACCACAGGTGGATTCGGAATGATATCACCAGCTCGGTTGCGGCTCAGAATCGATGCCAAATCGAATCGAAACCCGTCAATATGATAGGTCTGCACCCAATGCCGGAGGCACAAGAAAATCATCTCGCGCACAATCGGATGGTTGCCATTGATCGTATTGCCGCAACCAGTGAAGTTGCGATAAAAACTGCCGCCATTGCCAAGCATGTAATAGACCCGATTTTCCAGGCCCTTCATGCTTAACGTTGGTCCCAGCTCGTTGCCTTCCGCGGTGTGATTAAAAACCACGTCGAGAATCACTTCGATTCCCGCTTCATGCAAGGCTTTCACCATCTGCTTGAATTCGGTTACTTGGCAGCCCGGATCTGTACCGGCAGCGTAACCCTGATGTGGCGCAAAAAACGCCAGCGGATCGTATCCCCAGTAGTTTGGCCGCTCAAGCTGTTGCCCCCATGGCGATTCCATCGGAAACTCATGGACTGGCATCAGTTCTACGGCGGTCACGCCAAGCGATTTCAAATACGGAATTTTCTCAATCACACCCAAGTAGGTGCCTGGATGTGCTACGCCACTGGTGGCGTCACGGGTAAACCCACGCACATGCAGCTCATAAATGACCGTATCCGATAAAGGGCGTTTGAGATGCCGATCGTGCTCCCAATCAAAAGAGTCATCAATGGCCACGCACTTCGGTGGGCGGATAATGCCGTCATCGCTTGGCAAAAAATGCCCCGCGAGCGCCTTGGCGTAAGGATCAATGAGCCGCGCCCGACCGTCAAACCGTAAGCCTTGTTCCGGGTCGAACGGTCCGTCGGCTTGAAAATGGTAAAGCTGGCCCGCACTTAGGCCCGGAACAAAAATGCTCCAAATATCCCCCCAGCGATCGGTCTCTCGGTCAAAATTCAAAATGTCGGTCGGTTCACGATCACTCGTCCGATCGTACAACAAAAGCCGCATTGCCTTTGCAGATCGGCTAAAAACGACGAACTGCACGCCACCATCATGAACGATAGCGCCGTAGGGCAAAGGGTGAGTAAATTGTAAGGCCGGATGAGTGTGTGTCACGTGCCGTATCAATGGCGATTCCTTTTCGCGAGAACCAGACAAGGATGGATTGGGTTTTTCCATGGTCAACTCAATCGAGCGAAAAGGACCGAATCGTTTTATTGTGCGAATCGGAAACTAAATCTGGGAACTAACAGCAGCGCCGGCGAGAATGGCACTGCTGAATAATATCAGGCTGCTCGATTGAGTGACGAAGTAACATACCACCTCCATGGCGCGCGGCTTTGTCCACTCGACAAAAAAAGAACAACCTTAGAAAAAAATCGTGTATATCGACATGTTTGAAGCACGTCCACAAAATTCCTCGCTCCTAGGCAAAAAAACATCTACGGAAAGTCTGCGGACAAAGTAACTAATGACGAAATTCAAAATGAATAATCACCTGACCAATCATCAAATAATTGACCACCAGGTTATGAATTTACAATCATTCGAATTTCTTCCATTCTACGACTTTGGTGGCAAAATTTGCGGACTAATGCGACTCTTTTCGGAAGATCTTGTGGCAAGTTTCGCAACTGTTGGCTAGCCGAGACATCGCGGTCGTGGTCTTGGCATGATCGCCTGCCCGGATGGCAACGTTTACCTGACCAGCAGCGTCACGCATTTCCGCGCAATATTCATACCACTTGCCTAGATCTGCCCGATTCTTCACTTCGTGCGTATCCGACATCGAAGCCTGGGCAATTACGGCCATCACAGCCGCATGTCCAGCAGATTCGTCTTTAAGCTTTTCCAATCTCGCAGGTGTCGTAACCCCGCGTTTTAGCGCGGTGTTAATGGTAGGCACTTGCTTCATCAGTTGACCAAGTGAGGCTACTTTTTCCCATTGTTTAGGATTGTCTAGAGCTGCACTACCGGAATTTGCAGCCGCTTTTTTGAGTTCCGAAAGTGCAACATTCGCAGTGTCGTAATCGTCCGCTTTGGCAAGGGTTTGCGCTGCTTTGATAAAACTACCCGCCTGAGGTTTGAGCCGATTGTCCTCATCGTGCAAGCTCAGCGCCAAACCAAGGACGGCTAAAGTATTTGCATCCTTTTTATTCCGAGCTTTTGCCGCATCGTCAAACTCATCTTTTTTCGCCAAGGTGTCGCCAATTCGTTTTAGGTAATAGTCAACCTGAGCCGTCAAATTACCGGCCGGGGCAAATTGGGAAACCGCGGGAGGCGATGGTGGATTGCCATTGCTCGTATCTGCGGCAGTCAACGAATGAACGGCAAAGACACCGACAACAAAAGCAACGAATAAAACGGGCACGATTGGGCGACAACTCATCACGCGGAAATCTCCTCAATACGCGGTTGATGCGAGGGGTAAGTCATGCGAATCGATGAAAAATGGTGCATATAAAATGCCACTTCATCCCAGTTCGCCTCATCATGACAAATGTAAGGTTGCTGGTAATCTGGCCCGTACTCAGCAGAGTGTCAAGCAACCGGGATTCTTGATCAGCCCCTTTTGTTCGACAAAAGCGCGGCGT
>CAZIGP010000505.1:0-3106 GCA_964538425.1 uncultured Pirellulales bacterium
AAGGACCTAGATGCTAAACATCTGCGCATTGCTTCCGCCACGGTTCATGCTATCAATCGTCTAGAAAGCGACGAAGCTGCAACAAAACGTCTTAGCGAATTTGGTAAATTATTTTCGACTAGCAGTGAGCCACAATTAGCCCGTTACGGTGGCAAACTACAAAGTAAAGCTGGCGAAAAAGAAGAGCAGCTCAAATGGATAGGCAAGCCAATGGAACTAGTTGGCACCACGGTTGATGGAACAAAGTTCGATCTTACCGAGTACAAGGGCAAAGTAGTACTGGTCGATTTCTGGGCCACTTGGTGTGGACCCTGTGTTGCGTTAATGCCCAGCTTAAAAGATACGCACAAAAAATATCACAAGCAGGGTTTTGAAGTTGTCGGTGTTAATCTCGATCGTGAATTGAGTGAACTCGCTGAATTTTTAGATAAGGAAAAACTCCCGTGGATAAACCTTATCGGCGAGCAAGAGGGGGAGCAAATGAAGTTCCCATTGGCCGAAAAATACAATATCGAGAGTATTCCCACCACCTTTTTGGTGGGCAGGGATGGCAAAATCGCCGGCTTTGATTTGCACGGCGATGACCTGCAAAAACAAATTGAAAAACTGCTCGCAGGCAAGAACGCAGCTCCCAAAAATTGATCTTAGCAGTCGATCCAAGCCGAACTTGGAATCTTTTTCTAACGCATGGAATTCACGTTTTTGCCTCTCGTGGAGTTTCTTATCCTGCTTGGGATTGGGACATTAAGCCGTGAGTTAAGTGAGCGCGCAGGCGGTCAAATTCAGCAGGATTGCTAAAGTGAATCGTGATTTTTCCACGACCTTTAGCTGACTGACTGATTTGTACTTTGGTGCCCAGTGCAGCTCGTAATTCCTGTTCCATTGAGGCAAGGTGTTCATTTCTAGGCCGTGCCACAGGATGCGATTCGCCATTTTCATCGATGACCGATAACGGCTCGTTGTCGGTTTCGCGAATGGTTTCCTTCACTAATTCTTCGATTGCTCTTACACTCAAACCTTCGCTCTGAATTTTCTGACAGAATCTGATTTGCTCGTGTTCTTCGCCAAGTGGCAGGAGCGCCCTGGCATGTCCTGCTGAAACGGTACCAGTGCGTACTGCCTGTCGTACTTCGTCGGGAAGTTCGAGTAAGCGAATAAAGTTGGCAACGGTCGAACGGTCGATTGCCAAGCGGCCGGCAAGTTCCTCCTGGGTGCAGCCGTAGATTTGTAAATACTGTTGGAATGATTCCGCTTTTTCCAAAGCATTTAGATCTTTGCGCTGAAGGTTTTCGATGATTGCCAGCTCGGCGACTTGTCGGTCATCGGCATCGCGAATTTGAGCGGGTACTTCTGACCAGCCCGCTTTGATGGCGGCTCGCAATCGTCGCTCACCCGCGATTAGTTGATAGCGGTCACCAAGACGGCGAACCACAATTGGTTGAATCAAACCATGATCGCGCAGGCTTTGAGCCAATGATTCGATTTCCTTTTCATCGATATCTTGTCGTGGCTGAGCCGGGTTGCCATCCACTTCATAAACGCTGATTTGAAACAGGCCATTGTCGCTCAGCGTTGTATGTTGTGAATGGTCATCGTGGTGATGCTCTGCTGTTTGCATTCCGACACCACCTTCACCCTCATTGGTGCTACCAAATGGATGGCCAAGCAGCGCTTCTAAACCACGACCGAGACGACGTTGAACACCCATTGAGATAAGCTCCGTATGTGAGTAGTGCAATCTTATTAGTTAAAACTTCGAAATATTAAATTTAGAAATCAGATGACAAATGTCGGAAAAATTAAAGTTTCCAAATTTGAGATTTGAGATTTATAGGCCATCGAAAGTTCGTGTTTCGGATTTCGGGCAGAAAAACTTAAGCTGCTTCTCGCAATTCGCGGCATAGCTCGATATATGCCCTGGCGCCACGAGAGCGAGGAGCGTAATCAATTACCGAGACTCCATGGCTCGGTGCTTCGCTGACAGATACGTCGCGCGGTACTACGGTGCGAAAAACAATATCACCAAAAAAGTCCCGCACTTGTTGTTCGACTTCGTGAGTCAATTCCAGAGATTCGTCAACCATTGTTAATACGATGCCGCCGAATTGCAGGCGGCGTGGTGGCTGCTGCATCACCTGGCGAATGACATCAATCATTTGCGCCAGACCTTCCATCGCGAAATATTCGCATTGAATTGGCATGACGACTTCGGTCGAGCTAGCTAGCGCAGTGCGGGTCAGTTGGCCAAGCGATGGCGGGCAATCGATTAGCACATAATCGTAGTCGCTCAAGCCGCTGGCTAAGTGTTGTCTTAATGTAGCCGTATGGCTTTCTCGCCCTGCTAGTGTTTCCACGTCTTGAAAGTTGCGGCAGCCAGGCAGCAGCTCCAATCCGGCAATGTTGGTTTCTAATAGTGACCGTCTCAGTGGAGCTTCGGAGACGAGCGGATGTCGATCGGCTGGTTTATGTCCCAATCCGCTGGTGGCATTGCACTGAGGGTCGAGATCAATCAGCAAGGTACGAGAGCCTCCCATTGCCAAGCCAACGGCAAGGTTTACAGCGGTGGTCGTCTTGCCGACGCCTCCCTTTTGGTTTGCCACACAGAGAATTCGACCCACGGGGGACGTCCTTTTCCGCCGCTGCGAAGTGTTAAAGTTTACGGATATACATGCATCCTGCACGAATCAAGCAGTTTAAGCCTGCCCAATTTGCGGACCGGTGAAACTGCAAGAGCCGTTATGGTTATTCGGACCGTATCGAGCTGAGATTGAAATGGGATCGATATGATCGCGCATAGCTGCCTGCGCCGCAGAGAGACGCGTTTCACGTGAAACTGTGAAATCGATAAAAGCCATTTGTTTCACGTGGAACACCTAAAGGCCGTATTGTGATATTGGCTACAGTTTCACGTGAAACTTACTTAATGCAGATAGCAGAATTGTGGATCAAGTAGAGAAGTGCGTTTTTCTATTCCAAAGGATAGACAACCAACCCGCTAACCAGCTTTGGATAAAAGTAGGTGCTATTTGCTGGCATTCTTTCGCCATGCTGGCTGATAGCACGAATGTGTTCCGGGTTCGTGCCGCAGCATCCGCCAACAATAGCG
>CAZIGP010000505.1:3116-4151 GCA_964538425.1 uncultured Pirellulales bacterium
GGGCATGACGAGAGCAGCCAGTTCAAAACGCCCTCCTTGGCCCATCACGCCGGTAGCATCGCGAGTAGCTGTATCGCCTTGTTCAAGGCTTTCGATTACTTCGTTGACGGAATGTACGTATTTAGGTTTGGGCAGGTCGGTTGCATTAAGAAGGTTTTCGATTACGAGCCGATGGAGCAGCGAGACCCCCAAACCCTGCCAGTCGGCAGAATGTTCCGAAGCAATCTCAGCCATTTTCTTGCGACCAGCGTCGGTAACTTTGGCAATAATCCAGCGTTCGTCCTCACCTGTAAAAAAGCCGATCGCGCCTTGATCGCCAGCCGTTTCGATTTCTTCCCATACGGTCGTTGCCAAGTCGGCTCCTTCACCGGCAAGCCGCGTCGAGAAGTGTGGACCAAGTTTTTCGATGAACTGGCGGGAATCCATGGTTGGTAGACCGCGGAAAAGCCGGTGCGTGGGTAACACTAGCAAGCCAGGATCGCTCATACCAACACACATCATCAACACGAAGTTGGCCGGGTGTTCGGGCGTCAGTTTCCCCGCAGCAGCCAATTCGTCGCGATAGTTACAGGCGGTTTCGTAACGATGATGGCCATCGGCGATGAACATAGGTTTGGGCCCCATAATGCCGCCCAGTTGAGAAATGATGGCATCATCAGTAATCGTCCACATGCGATGCACTACGCCGAGATGGTCGGTGGCTTCGACAGGTGTTTGGCCGGCGACAGCTTTTTCCAGCAGATTTTGCGCGGCATTCGCCTCATCAGGAAACAGGCCAAAGATTTGGCTGAGGTTCGCCCGGCAAGCACGGGTCAGCAGCAGACGATCTTGCTTTGGTCCCGAAAGCGTTTCTTCGTGTGGGTAGATTTTGCCTTCACCGAAGCGTTCCAAACGGCAACGAACCATGAAGCCTCGGCGGGTGTGTTCTTGCCCTTCGGCTTCAAAGGTTTGGTGATAGACATACACCGCTGGTCGCGGCTCTTCGTACAACACACCTTCATCTCGCCAATTCTTCAAAAACTTAGCCGCGCGGGT
>CAZIGP010000506.1:0-4147 GCA_964538425.1 uncultured Pirellulales bacterium
CAAAAACCCACTTTTCCTCGCATTTCATCAACTTTCGCGCTTCCGCTTCAAAAAAATAAAAACATGGTCATGCCCCCATTCATCGTTCATCATTCAAACTTCATCGTTTATTCCCCACTTCCCACTCTCCATTTGCCCCAGATACCAGACTACCATCGTCCAAAGAGGCCCCCGCATGCTATGCTTGCATACTCTAGGAGGTATCAAAAATGATTGAAGACGTAATTAAAGGCTTTCTGCACAATTTTGGTTTTGTGATGGTAATTGTCGCGGTGGTGATTGCCGCCGTGCGTGCTTTCTTTGGGAAGCCGTTCGCCGAAGAGTTATTGCGTTGGTCACTCTTGTTGCCCTCCGGCCTCAATGGCCTATTCACGGCAGCCACACACATTTTTATGCCCGAGTATTGCGCCGAGAAAATCGGTTGGCCAGATAGCCCCTTTCAATACGAAGTGGGCATCGCCGATTTAGTAATTGGCATCCTCGGCGTGATCGCTTTTTGGAGTAATTTCAGCTTCCGTCTCGCAGCAACCATCGCCGCAGTTACCTTATACGGTGGCGACGCCATCGGCCACGTACGTCAAATGATCGTCGCCAAGAATTTCGAACCAGGCAACGCCGGCTCATGGTTCTGGATGGACGTCCTGCTGCCTTTGATTTTGATCGTAAGTTTTTTCCTGTACTGGCGGCAGCAGCAGCGAGACACGAAGACAAGTTCATGATTGGCTTGGCGTCGGTTGGTGCAAGCCAAATAGCTTTAAAAGCGGAGCAGCGATGATCGTGGTTACCAGTGCCATAATGACCATCATTGCAAACAAGGCGGGCGAAATGACACCCAGATCGAGTCCTATGTTCAAGACAACCAGTTCCATCAGGCCACGAGTGTTCATCAGCGCGCCCAGTGCACCTGAGGTGCGCCAATTCAAACCGGTAAAACGTGCCGCTAGAAATGTGCCGCCAAATTTGCCTAGCGTGGCAATGGCCACGATCAAGCCGCAAATTAACCAATCTTTACCTTCAGAGAGTAAACCGATCTCGGTTCGCATGCCTGTATAAGCGAAGAACATCGGCATCAGTATGATGGTGATGGCGTCTTCTAGCTTGATGCGGAATGAGTGTGCCAAGTCACTATCGTGTGGTATCACTGCGCCGAACAAAAACGCGCCAAACACCGCATGAATGCCAATAACTTCGGTCAACAATGCAGAGCAAAGCAAGGCAACAATCACCCACGTAATCGTATTGAAGTTTGGCTGTAATGGTGATTTTTCAAATCGCCGTTTCACTAGCGGGCGCGCAACTCCGAGCATCAGCACGATGTAAGCCAGCGCGAAAACAATGGTTGTGATCGCGCCAATAACATTCGCTTGAGTGATGCCAACGACGATGCCCAGCAGGCACCAAGCGGTCACATCGTCTGCTGCGGCACAGCTTAAAGCGATGACTCCGATTTCAGTTTTTTCGATTTTACGATCGGTCAAGATCCTCGCGAGCACCGGAAAAGCAGTGATGGCCATCGCCAAACCGAGGAACAGAGCAAAACTTGTAAACGAAACACCGGCCGGAGCAAATTGCTTGTAGAGCCAAAGAGCTAAGCCCGCGCCGAGCAAAAACGGAACAAGAATGCTGACGTGCGAAATAACGACCGTTGAATGCGCACGCGCCCGTAACAAACTCGCATCGAGATGCAGCCCGACCAGGAACATATAAAGAATGATCCCAAGCTGGGCGAGCATTCCCAGAATCGGCAGAACTTCTGCCGGGAACAAAAATGTCATGGCATCGGGAGAGATTCTTCCGAGCAGCGATGGCCCTAGCATGATGCCGGCAATAACTTCGCTAATGACACGCGGTTGGCCCAAACGATCCAAAACAATGTTCAATAAGCGGGCCAGCAAGATGACCGCCATTAAACCGCCCAGCAAATGTGGTAGCGGATGAAAAACATGTTTTGTCGGTGCAACCAAGGCCGGATCATTAGTCCCAAAAGTCGATTCGCCGATTGCACGGATTACGAAGAAGGCGATAACAGCCACGACGGCCAGCAAAAAGTAGCCGGTCAGGAGCGTGGAAGGGGGACGTTGGGTTGGCTGTGAACGAGGCTGTTCCATGTGCCGAGTATAATTATTGAGCTCGTGCCGTCGAGGTGGGCATCTTGTGCTTCACTCAATCGTACAACGGTAACAGACCATTCTTAACTCATCGCTTTAGAAAAATCCCCCTCTATTTTTGAGGAAGCACGTAAGCTAATGCATGAGGTGCAGCCTTAGAAAGTGCTTGATGAGCCCAAGATTCGTGGCCGCACGACACACAGCAAAGAACGGCGCGGCCTCGCACATCACTTCGTCGGTGCTTCATGAGTTCGATCGCCGTTTGCTCCTCAGGTCGGATCGTGAGCAGTGTTTTTGCGGCAACGTCGAACTGCAACATGCCAATTTGTCGAGCTGCTTCATCACTGAGTGCTAAATAGTCGTGACACAGCTTTACAGCTTCCTCGTTGGTATGTTTTGCCAAGTATGGGAATATGATGATCTTCGTTCGCCAATCAATCCACGATCGAGGATACTTCGTCCACTGAGGATCCTGAAACGCTTCACAGTTGGGATCGTCGCGCCACAGACAAAACCGTGCAAGGTCAGCGCTCTTCGGCGCTTGATGTTTTAGCAGCGCACGTAATGCGGCAGCACCATCGAGCCCTTGATATTGCCATTGGTGATGTAAGCTGCGGTTGACCACGCGTTGTCGCAGTACTTCCACGATTTCTTCCGATAAGTCGTCGAGGTGGCCAAGTTGATCGGCAGCTTTGGCGCGATTCGTAATTCGGGTTGCCAATAACCGTTGCGATTCTGCGTCCGAAGCAGTTGGATTTTGCTCGTAGATGACCTTCAAAATATCGAGTAGCTCAGGAATGCTCTGCGGTCGCTCAGGCTCCATGCTGTCCAGCTTCAGTGGTGCAACAGGTGTTTGCGGCGGGCGGCGGATCTTCCGCCCCAAGAAAATAGCAATGCCGCGTGGATCCTCGACGTTAATGTAGTCCCCCGGTTTCTTAATGGCTTCAGCAATAACCGCTGGATCAACTTCACCACGATCCGAAAAGAGAGAAGCCTTATAAGCGGAGCTCTTGAAGTTAGGGTGTTTCACGCCTGCCGGAGCAGCAACGATATGGTCCCACATATCCATTCGACTGACCAAATCGACGACCTGCGGTATGACTTCTGGTCGCTTAATGTCTAATTGCACAAGGCCAGCGTGCTGCCGATGTAATTCCAGCGCCTCCTCCAAAGTCGGAATTCTACAATCTTTACCAAACTGCCCTGGATTTCGAAAAGCAAACCGTTGCAATTCATCCCACGTGTAATCGGAAGCATCACCATAGGCTTCTAGCAAATGATCAAGCATGTCGTCGTGGAAGCAAATCAGAACTCCATCTTTGGTAGCGTGAATGTCAATTTCATTACCGTCTCCACCAAGATCAAATGTAGCGCGATAGGCTTCGAGCGTATTTTCATGTGCAAACTCCAGGGATCCTCGATGGCAAATGATTTGAATTCCTTTGCGACGTTCCGTCACCTGCTGGTGGCGAGCTGTAGCCGCTTCGCTCGATTCTGGCGCAATTGCTTCCGCAGTTGCCACAGAAAATCTCATAAGCACCAAGGTGAGAGCGAAAATAATGACCTTACCCCAACGAAAATAAAAAGAATTCATAGTTGGCACTAAGGGATGGGAGGAATGGAAATGGGCAGTTCGTTTGCCGGCGCGTTTAATATCTTACCAAATAAAGCCAGAAGTCTAAGCAGCTAGACAGTCTGGCGGGGATCTTTTGGCCATATAAATGGCAAAAGAAGCAGCGGGAAGCTAGATATCGGCGGGATGCTTATGTTTGGTTTTCCCGTAAGTTGGTAACGAATAACGGTTCTGGCTCGTTCCCGCATTCATAGCAATAAGTCGGTTGATTTACATGAAATCGCTTGACGGCAATCGGCCGATCAAAATCCTCCCGTAGCGATTTAACATTGCGCCGGATGGTCTTTACGCTTACGCGATTAAGATGGCAAAAGACTCTACCTCGACACCTTCGGCATTAGAGGGCACGCGGCGATCTTTTCTTGGCGATTTCCATTCGAAAGTTATTTACGTGTGGTAGAAGTAA
>CAZIGP010000507.1:0-4143 GCA_964538425.1 uncultured Pirellulales bacterium
CTGGAAGGCGGCGTATCATTTGCCTCGAGCATTAATGAAGCTAAGCCTACTCAACGAGATCTATCACAAGGAAGAATTAAGTATAAAACAAAATAAATGAAGACTTTATCAATAATTATTTATTTATATGATTTCTATGTGGTACACTAGTGAAAATCATTGACTTTCATAACTCTATCTGATAAGTTAGATGAATCATGGCAGCTACAATATCACTTGAACACGTCTTAACGGGTCGGAAAAGCCAAGCTGTTTTCCAATCGCTGTGCCAGCAATTGGCCGCCGGACACTTCGCGCCTGGCCAGCAGTTTCACACGATCAATGAAATTTGCGAGCGGTTCGATGTTTCGTCGACAACTGCCGTGAAATGCTTGGACAGATTAGTTCAAGACGGTTTATTGGTGCGGAAGCAAGGTGCAGGAACTTTTGTCAGGCAAATTCCTTTAGAACGATTAAGCGGCTTTAATTTGTCGCCTATGGAGATTCCTCGTTGCTTAGATTACGTAATGCCAGAAGATATCGCCTATCGTGCTGGCCCCGAATATTTAGGTGAACTGCTGGCCGCCGTACAGCGCAGCCGTAATGATGATGAATTGTCGCTACGAATCAATCTATTGCCTAGTCGCCTTCATCAGCGAGAGCAAGTTGAGCAATGGCTTGCCCAGCGGGTCCTTGGGGGTGCACAGGCATTTGTGTTTCGTTGGATGCCAAGGGTTGCTCAGGAAATTGCTGTAGTCAAAGGTTGGCCCACTTGCATGCACGGCCACCCTGATGCAGGAATCGATTTGCCGTTTGTTGATCTCGATCAGCAGCAGATGGGGCAATGCATCGCGAAATATCTAATAGAACGCAATTGCCGTCGTGTCGGGGTATTGATGCGAGCCGAGTGGAGGCCCGGCGATAATTTAATGACGAATAGCCTTTTGGAGCGATTAGGTTCGCGACTGCTTGCTATCGAAACCAGCCCACCGGATGATGCGAACGTGGATGCTGCTGTGCATCGACTGTTGAGCCGTAAACCGAGTATCGACGCGCTAGTTGTTCGCAATCATCCCGGTCAATGGCTTGTTCGTAATGTGCATGAATTACGCGTTGGAAAAGAGCAGATGCCCGTAATCTCTGATTGGGTTTGGCATCCGGCGGTGATTACAGTAACGCCCGATTGTTCAGCTATTGTGCGAGCTATCAGCAGTGTTTTGGCGCAGTTGATGACAGCGCAGCGGCCGGACCCATACCGCATCGAGTTGGAAGTTCGTCTCGACGTATCCAGCACAAATTCTAAGCAAGACAAGAAAGGAAAGTAATTCGTAATTGTACTGGAAAGCAAATTTCTATCACCAGGCTAGCGATGAAAAGGGAAAGTATGCGCTTCACATCTATTAAGCCAAAGACCCATTTTTTTAGGGGGTTTACTCTCGTTGAGTTGTTGGTTGTGATCGCAATCATCGGAGTCTTGATCGCGCTGCTACTTCCGGCTATCCAAGCAGCGCGAGAAGCAGCTCGGCGAATAGCATGTAACAGCAATATGAAACAAATCGGATTGGCAATCCTCAATCATGAAAGTGCTCGAAAGCGCTTGCCCAGCGCTGCGATGGGCTTTGCTGCAGACTGCAGCACTGCTTCATATCCTTACTGCGAATGGCGAGGGTTTACTACGTTTGTGCAAATCTTGGATTATTTGGAGGAGCAATCGCTCCGCAATTTGGTTGACTTTAAAGTTCGACAATTTCATCCTAATAACCAGCCTTTATGGGCTCTTCAAGTGCCGACTTACTTGTGTCCGAGTGATCAGGCGAAAGGGCGCATCTGGGACATTGGCATATTGAAATCGGCGCGAACGAACATGGTAGTTTGTGTCAATTCAATGCAAGGTATATTCCCAAGCAATGGATGGGGAAATAATTCACAAAACTTTCAGAATACTGTACCTAGTCAGCGCAATGCTTCCATCAATATGGAAACAGATGCCGCGTTTTATTTTGAGGTGGGACGTCGTCTAAAAGACTTCAAAGATGGAACCTCAAAGACCGTGTTCGGTAGTGAAATGCTTGCCGGTCGCAGGGATGGTCCGATCGATGGTGACACTGATTATCGAGGTCTTTGGTACAATTGTTTTACTGGCGGTGCTAACTATACGCACAAAACGACACCTAATAGTGGCCTTCCAGATCGAATGCGCGGCCACTGCTCAAGCGAGGCAGATATGCCGTGTCAGCCTACTGCTACATTCAATGATGAAGAATATTTTGCCGCTCGCAGCAAACATACTAGTGGGGTAAATGTGTTTTTTGCTGATGGCCATGTACGATTTGTAACCGATGCGGTTGATCTATTGGCTTGGCAAGCGGCTGCGACGGTCAATAAGGGCGAGTCACTTGGTTTAGAGTGAGAACGATTTCTAGATTTCACAAGTAACCTTGGTACTGGTAATGCAACGAAACACGGTCACAAAAACTGGATTTACGATCGCTGTAACTGTCGCTCTATTGGCTGGTTGTGGGCATGCCAATGGGATCGGCATGGATGGCTACGTAACCTTGGATGGACTCCCGATTGAATCGGGCAATATTGTGTTTCAGCCGATGACTGCCAGAGTAGGAGGGGCGAGCGCAGGAGCGGACATTGTTTACGGCCAATTTACAATTCCGCCTGATTTCCGCATCAAGTCAGGTAAGTTTCGGGTGGAAATTATTGCCGTTAAAAAAACTGGGCGAAGAATAAAAGACATGATCGGTGATACGATCGACGAACTCCAGAATTTGATACCAAACCGCTACAACAAGCAAAGCGAACTTACGGCAGAGATAACATCAAGCGGGCCAAACCATTTTGAATTCGCGCTAACTTCGAAGTGACTTTAACACCTTTGGGATAGGCACGACGAACGGGAGGATTACCAATTTAAATCAAGCCGACTTTCTTATGGAACTAAGAAGAGGCCAAAAAGAATTGTTTTTGAACAGGTCACATCGACTTGAGAGAACAATATAGTGGCTGAGCCATTTTTGTTCTTCGAGTTCTTATTTTCACCTTTTTCACAGGAGCTTGCATCATGTGTGTGAAGCTGTTGACCGCGCGGTTGGTGGCAGTCAAATCCCAACAGCTCGATATTCCGAGAATGCTTAGGAGCGTTGCAATCGTTGCAACATTGTTTTTAGTTGGTCATGTTGACAGTGTTGTTTTTGCTATATCAGTAGAACCGTCTAGCCCCCTTCACTCATGGTTGTTTGACGACGGGGCAGGAACAACCGCAACTGCATATACGGGAGGGCAAGATGGCACGTTAGTGAATGGCCCTTCCTGGGTAAGCGATACTCCCTTCGTTTATGGAGCCAATAATGCTATTAACTATATCGGAGCCAATGATCCTCCTGGTCCCCTTCAATACACAGCTATCGATAGCATCGTTCCACATGGAGGTAGTGCTTGGACTGATTTTTCAGTAAGCGCTTGGTTCAAGCCAGCAACTGACTCCGGTCATCGTGGCATTATCGCTGACTTTACTCCAGGCGGGGGAACTAGCGGAACTACAGGAAATTACTTGATCCGTATACGTCCTGATAATACAGTTGATGCAGGAGTCTGGGCAACTGATGGTGCTAGCGTGAGATACCAGAATACGGCAACTACCGTGAATATTGGCCAGTGGAACCATGTCACAATGGTTTCCAGCGGCAATGGAACTTCGGTCACAATATATCTTAATGGTGTTGCTACAGTAGCCGCCACGATCAATGCGGGATTTGCAGCAACATCGCTGGTTCAGAATAGTTATATCGGCAATCTCGCAGACTTTGGCGCATTCGCTGGTATAATCGATGAAGTCGCGATTTGGAACACAGCTTTGTCGTCCGACAACGTTGAGTGGCTTGAAGCGAACAGTCTGAGTCAAATTCCAATTCCCGAGCCATCTTCATTTATTATAGGTGGTTTAGCTGCCATCGGTTTGGTCTGCATGTTCCGTCGCAGATAGCCAAGAGGATCGGCGACTTGAAAATTAGCTGGCGGTCGACCAGAGGCCGTCAGCTAGTTGTTTCCTCGGGTAGTCTGACGGATGTGTCATTGTTATGTGACTAAGAGGTATTCACGATGTGTGCTGTATCTAAATTTCCATCTACCTTTTCAGCTAAACGTTGTTTGGTC
>CAZIGP010000508.1:0-4138 GCA_964538425.1 uncultured Pirellulales bacterium
AAATTCATCAACAAGCAGCAACCGCGTTTGCGATGCCAACCGTTTCTGCAATTCGGTATGTTGCGGATTGATGAGCAGCTCTCGACCACGAATCAATAAATCGTTGAAGTCGAGCCAGGCCAATTCACGTTTACGAGAGTCGTATTTATCCAGTGCAGCCTGCACAAGCGTCAGAAGTTGCAGCCCAGCAGCGGCATCGGTCTGCGCGGCCTGAACGTTAAATTCGCCAAGCGATTGTGCCCATTTTATCTCATCGCGAATTTTTTCGGCGGCGGATTTGAACCTTTCATACAAGGCTTCATCAGGCCAGCTTTTCTTACTGCCGGCGCCTTGCACTCGAGCGTTTTGGAGAATGGCATCGAGATCGATCGTCAGGTTCTTGCTCTTTGGCAAATTCGGTAAAAGCTGTTTGAGCAAGTGACAACGATTTTTGAGTTCGCCTGCGGCGTCATGGAGAAAACAAATTACTTGTAACAAATCTTGAGCGGCTGATCCGGTAGATATTTCTGAAACTATTCCAGGCAAAACAGTTTCGCGTCGATATCGGTCCCAAATCGCGACAAGTTCTTGTGACGATCGACCGAGCCATTCGTCAAAAGAAATAGTCCGGCCGTAACTGACAAGGGAAGAAATCATTTCGCGCAAGCGGTCAAGACCGAACAGGGCGGTCAGTTCCATCGCGGCTTCATCGCGTGCAGCCAGTTTTTCACGCAAAACATCGTCAATTAATTCTGACAGCAAGGTATCGGCCTGAGCTTGTTCTACAACGGTAAATCGTGGATCGAGCTGCGCTTCGACGGCATGAGAACGTAGTAGAGAACCGCAAAAAGCATGAATAGTGCTGATACGCGCGGTATCTAAACTTCGCAATAGCCGCAACCAGTACTCCACTTGCGAAGCAGGTGCTGACTGTAAACGTTCAAAACATTTCGAACGAATCCGGTCGCGCATCTCACGGGCGGCACGGTCGGTAAATGTGATGGCAATCAGCTCATGAAGTTTAGCGGGCTCAGTATCTACCGAAGGATCACCCGCATCTTCCGGTTGTAAGTGCGAAATAAACCGTTCGGTAAGGATAAATGTTTTGCCACAACCCGCCCCAGCAGAAAGCGCAACGGAACTCTTTCGAGTTTCAATCGCCAGGCGCTGTTCATCAGTGAATCTGGATTTGGTGGCAGGCATTAAAGGTCAACTGTCAGAATACGACAAATCAAATATCTATACACTTTTTGGTGTCCAGGTTTTCCCCAACGATCGCACTTGTCCAATCCGACAAACCGTGCTGTAGTTACACATACTTGTGCATTGCTCATCCATACTAAAAACCGGAAATGTGCCGCTACGGATGCCCCGGACAATTTCTAAAACTCGAGTAAGCAAGGTTTTCCGTAAATCAATCCAATTTTCCGTTTCGGCGAGACCTTCATCCGTTTGGTCCCAAAATTGTGGCAGCCCCTGAGTGTCGAAGCCTTTTCCTTTCAGATACCAGTAACCTACTCGCCATGGTTTAGCACTACGATCAATCATCAATAATTCTTCAATGGCCATTGCGTACAGCGGCAACTGTAATGCCAAGCCGGCATGCAGGTCTTCGAGTTTAAGACGTTTCTTTGTGCCCGTTTTGTAATCGAGAACATTGAACACAATCTGATCGCCAATGTGGCCAACATCAATCCGATCGACCCGGCCCGAAAGTTTAATGGTTTCCTCGCCACATCGTAGTTCGAAAGGTTTTTCCGTCGAGATTGGATCCGTCTGCACGTCGTCTTTTCGTGGCTTCATGCCAAACGAGACTTCAAAATGTGCAGGACGTAGTTTTGCTGATTCGCCTAACTGGTCATACTCAAAATGTTGGTCGAAATAAGATTCAAGCCACTCAGCCACCAAGCGAACGTCAATGCTCTCAAGTGCTGCGTGTAAAAAACTTCCCTCTGGAATGCGTTCGACAAGTAATGCAATCGATTCATCTCGTAGTTGATCGAATTCGTCTCTGCCGATGTCTCTAGGGGTTTGAAACCGTTTTGCTTCATTCAAGCGACGATGTAGGGTGGCAAGTGCTTCATGAGCCAGCAAACCGCGCCGACCATAATTCGTTTCGAGCCCAAGTTCGGGCAGTTCTTCAACACCTAATACGTTGTGAAGCATGAATCGAAACGGACAGTAAGCGTATTCTTCAAGCCTACTAACACTCCAAAGATGATCAGGGCCATAGTGCTTCGTGAGATGGCGTTTTGCCGCATCGGTAGCGAAGATGCCTTCGAATTCGGTAAAGGATCTTTGATTGGCGCGCCCAGCAATCGATTGGAGACCAGCGAGAAGATGGTTACCCTCTTTCTCCATGGAAGAAAGGAGCAATCCGGCAAGACGTTCAGGTTTTCCCTCCAACCAATCGGCGACTGATTTTATTCGTTGTTCCGTTAGGTTATAAGGCTGTGAATGTTGCGGTATCGGACTCAGTGAAATTTCGCGGACTGGTTGCAATTGATCTTCACCCAAACAACGTCGTAATTCAACGACATAAGGGCTAGGCAATAACGGTTGAGCAGTTTCATCCAACGCTGGATAACTTAACGTCAACCGTCGCGTTGGCCGGGTAACCACTTCATAGAATAGCAACATTTCTTCGCAGGCACGGTGGTGCTGATCGACAAATTGTAATCCCGCTTCGTTCCAGCGATGGCAATCAGCCTCGCTATAAATGCGATCGTCTCGCGTCGGAGGAGGAAATGCTTTTTCAGAGAGCCCTGCGATAAATAAATAAGGCACCTCGATCGCTCGCGTACTTTGGGCTGAAAGCACTCGTATACGACCGATTTCGTCAAAATTTTGTGGTAACGATTCAACAGCAAGAATTTCTTGTAAATACTTTGTAAATTGACCGAGTGAGAATTTGGTAGAGTTGGCGTTAATCAATTCTTCAAGTTGTTCTCCTGCAGCCAAAGCGTTTTTTAGGCTGTTCCATGCGGTTTCGTCGCTGGAGATGGATTGTCGAGGTATTTTAAACTGCATCGCCTTTAGTAAACCAGTTTCTTCGGCAAGTTCTTGGATCGCGGCAATCCATTGTGACAACGTACGGGGTTGATCTAACTTCGATAGAGTTTTGCAAAGTTTATTAAGCAATTCCGCGGCAAAGCGGTATCGCTGTTGTTGCTCGCGCTGTTGGCTAATATCGAGTGGGGCAATTGGATCGCCATCTGGCGAAACTTGAACTTCAGTATCAAGTGATTTTGCTCGGCGATCGAGAGAACTTAATAGCTCGTCCTGGCCGCGAGGAATTTGCAAGCGGCGGATTACCCATTCCGTAGCGGTGCCTGCAGTTCCGTCTCGCCATTCTTTCCACAGTGGCTGGAAGTAGTTGTTTGAAAGTACCGCTAACAGTGAACGGAAAGGCCAATCTTCCGCCTGCAATCGGAGCAGACCGGCTAATGCGGCCAGGGCAGAAGAGCTTTGTAATTTTGTGCCCGATTCCAAGGCAATTGGAATTCCGTATTCATCGAAAACTTCTTGAACTAAATTTGAAATCCCGTCAAGCTGTCGAAAAACCACGACGATATCCGAGGCGCAAACCTCTCTTCCTGGCTTTAACGGATCGCCTGTGATAAGTAGGTCTTTAATCCGTCGGGCCAGTGATTGCAATTCCGCTAGTTGTCCCGACGCAGCAATGATTTCGATACCTGATACATCGTCGGCCGATATCAACTTACGTGGATTGCAGAACAGATGCCGTTCGATGTGCGACATCCCTGGCCAATTTGTTTGTGCTGGTCGAGGCAACCATTCAATTTTTAATTTGCGGTGTCTCTGTTCTAGTTGCTGTAACGTTTGCTGCGGTTTCAAAAACAAGTCATCGCGGTCCGATTTCTCTTCCAGAGGCAACGTCACCGTTAGTTCGTCAGCACGACCGGCGAGCAATTGCAGAATTTCATGCTGAGTAAACGTAAAATCGGTAAAACCATCGACGACAATATGTTTCACGCCAGCAAAGGTTTTCCATTGGCCACGTCCTAGCATATCGCGGGCTTGCCAAAATCGTCCTTCTGCATCATACAGATTATGTTTGGCAAGCAAATTTTGGTACTCGTTATAAATCAGCGCAAGTTCACGATCTTTGTCAGTTGAACTGTGCTTCTCGACAAGT
>CAZIGP010000509.1:0-4124 GCA_964538425.1 uncultured Pirellulales bacterium
CATGTGATCTTTCGAAGCCATCACATATTTCGGCGGCAACTAGTGAGCTTCTAGCTCGTTGGGAATAGATCGATTTGCTGGTAAACAATGCGGGCGTAGCCTTTTATGGCCCAACGGAAAATATGACCGGGCCGCAGTGGGATTGGTTGATGGCGATCAACTTACTTGCGCCGTTGCAAATTACCCGGGAATTACTGCCGACTTTGCTTGTGCGTGGCGAGGCCCACGTTTTGAATGTCTGCAGTATTTCAGGCATCGTCGCAGGAGGCCGTTTTTCCGCCTATCATACGAGCAAGTTTGGCTTGGTCGGATTTACCGAAGCATTACGGGCAGAATATAACCGACGAGGGATTGGAGTGACGAATCTCTGCCCCGGACCGGTGAGCAGCAATCTCTACAATCGGGCACTCAGCGGCCGCGATAAGCCAGTACCTAATCCACCACGGTGGCTGTGTGCATCGCCAGAACTGGTAGCACGGCGCGGCGTACGCGGTATCAAACGCAACAAACGGCTGGTGCTCGTTACGCCTTTGGCGAGATTCCTGTATTGGTCGAAGCGTATATCGCCGGCACTGCTTGATGGAATCAATCACATCAGCCGTAAAAAGAAACGCGGACTTATCGACTCAAGCCAGACACAACTACCGCCGCAGTTTGAATTGGAAAAACCTACTCAGAAAAGCACGTCAGCCACTAATCGTGCGGCCTAGGTGTTTAAATTAACGCACGGTGCCATTCGGAGAGACAACAAGACGTGTACCACCAGCCGGCGTGGCCGGAGCAGTGCTTCCGGCACCTGCTGATTGCAACGCAACGACGCGTTGTGCCAGGTGAGGTTGAAATCGATTGGCCATGAGTGAGCGTTGATAGTTTGCCAACGCTTGGCCATGATCTCCTGCTTCTTCTCGCAATTTACCCAATGCTGCTAGTGCCCGTGGGTCGTTTGGCGAGATTGCCAGTGCCGCGGTTAATTGATCAGTTGCTGCTTTCTTATCGCCAAATTCTTCATAGAGTCGCGCCAGTTCGATTTTCGGCGAGGGCAAATTCGGATTACGAGTTTCCCAATCTTGCAACATTGCAAAGGCTTCCTGCGAACGGCCCTCTTCAACAAGCAATACTGCTAAACCTCGGCGGCATTCCACTTTGTTTGGATCGCGATCAAGGCATTGGTGATAAAAGCTTTCTGCTTGAGCCAAATCTACCGATCGCTGCTGCAACTTACCTTGGCGATGGTAATATGCTGCCAAGTTGTAATAGCCATCGGGATTATCAGGATCGGTTTGAATGGCCTGGCGGAATCGCTGTGCAGCCCCGTCGAATTGACCTTGGCTGAACATTCGCACGCCTTCGGAGTTTTGGCCGTGCGCCATCCAGCCGCAACCGCCAGACAACATCAGCAGTGTTGCGGTCAACAAACTAGCAAATACAACGGAGGTCCGAATGAATGGGCAATCGCGAGATTGCAAAAGTGAAGTATTCACAAATAGCGACTCCTTGCCCCCGCAAACTAAGCCCCATGGGCGAACGCCCTAAGAAAAGTGGGCAGAGAATAGTGAGGAATTTGGTTTACGGCAAGGGCAATCAGCAGCTAGCACGGAGATGGCGAAAATGTAACGACTAGGCTGCTTGCACCGGTTACAAAATGTTGCTTGGAGGGGGTTTCGCGCTGAGGCCGAATCTAACGATGGTAGCGGCTGTGCCGTAATGCGCTGTCGCTGCGCAACGTCTCTTCAAATCTTTTCCTTACTCGGATTGCCACATGTTTTGGCGCGTGGCCCTCTTTTTCGCAGTGCTTGCAGTTTGCCTCGCAGGTGGCGAGCGATTGTGGGCTGACGATGCGCAATTGATGCCTCGCGCCACGCTAGCCAGGCAAGATCATGCTAGCACTGTTAAGGTCGACGGTGTTCCAACCGGCTCTACTGTGACGGTTCTTACGGCCGGCTACCAACCGAATGATGAAAAGGCGAGACAGGCATCTGTCGAAACTTCTCCACCTGATGCTGTTCGTCCTATTGGTCCGGTTGTTCAACTGGCACTGCCGCGCGAATCTGTCGGCCAAACCATCGACTTCAATCCGTTCTCGAGTCCAGAATCTCCATCGAGACAGTATGAAAATGATGTGATGCGTGCATTGTCGCCCTCCGTCGACTCTGAAAGTAATGGGATTGCTCAATCCGCTTTTGTAAGTCAACCGCCAGCACCATCGTTTGACGAGCAGTTGTGGCTAGACTACCCCGCTTTTGCCGTGGGTGAAAATTACAGAGATAGCAATATCTTCCCATCCGCATTTCAGCCACCCTTGGCTCCACTGCAACCCGTGCAGCCGGTGCAACCTCAGGCACTGGCACCCATCGAGCCGACATTTCCAGGCAGCTTCGATTCGCTTGGCATGTCATCGATCGCAGAGTTAGCAACCGCTGTTGGAGGCAGCCCTGCACAAGGCGTTGGACAGGCACAAGCAAATACACTAGCTACAACCGATCTCGGCGGTTTGTTGCAATCAGCCAATAGCGTGCAAAGCGTGAATACCACACGGCGTTCACCGGTGGCACTCGATCCGAACATTCGTGGCTACAAGTTCGGTCAAATCTATTCGCAAGCGACCGGAGCGTTCTATTTTCCGGTGCGACAAGATTTGGACACAATGCTTAGTAAGATTGACCCTGGCATGATTCAAGAAGTCATTGTCATTCCAGGGCCATACGGCTTGCGATATGGACCAGGCTTCAGCTTTATCGACATCATCACGCAGGACACGCCACGGTATGAATGTGGTCCTGAAAGCCATGCTCGGCTGAATGGCAACATTCGTACCAACGGTGGACAACTTTACGGTCGGGCCACCGCCTATGGCGGCAGCGATAATTATGGTTATCGCATCAGCTACGGGCATCGTAAGGGAAGTGATTACGATGCCGGAAACGGTCTTGCGATTCCGTCAAGTTACAATAACCGTGATGTTTGGGCACAGTTTGGCTTTGATCTCGCGGATCATCAACGCGTTGAATATAGCTATCTGCGGCTTGATCAAACCGATACTGAATACGCTGCCCAGTTCTTCGATGTCGACTTTCTTGGTACCAACGGCACCACGCTGCGATATGTCGACGACGATCCTACATCGCCATGGACGAAGCTGACGATGGAAGGCTGGTACAACCAGACAAATTTCACCGGATCGATTACACCCAGCAAGCGCCGTCCAGATTTCCCGGTCATTCAACGCGTCGAATTTTCGCTCGATCAAGAGTTTCCTGGTACGTTCAATACCGTTTTTGGCAACACGCTTGGCAGCAACGTCTCTTCGGGAGCAAGGCTGCAAACCGTCTATGGTGAGTTGGATGATGTCTATTTCCGAACAGGAGTTGATTTTCGTTATTTAGAACAAACTTTGCGCGAAAACTTTTTGATTCGCACAGTACAAGTCACCCCACCCGGACCAACGGTTGACGAAACATTCTTCACCAATCTGCCTCATGCTCGTTTGCGTGATGAAGGTCTATTTGCTGAATATGGATTCCCGCTTACCGACGGTTGGGATGTCGCCATCGGGGCTCGTGTCGACTGGGTCGATACTACCGCGGAACAAAGCCAAGTTCGGCCCGACACCAATCTTGATGTCGATGAATTAAACCAAAGTGACAGATTGTATGCTTACTATTTAACCAACCAATTTGAACTTGACGATGCGTGGGGATTACGTCTTGGTTATGGATATGCTCAACGGCCCCCTACGCTGACTGAGCGCTACGCTGACGGCGTGTTTTTAGGCTTGTTGCAAAGCGGCTTCACCCGTGTCATTGGCACCGATACTTTGCGACCGGAACGTGCCTTTCAAATCGACGTAGGGTTAAACACCGATTATGACAATGTTCGTGGCAGTGCTACATGGTTCTATTCGTGGGTCATCGACTATGCTACGTTCCAAGGCGATTCTGTGGTGGAATTCTTCGATGCCAAGCTAGTGCGTTACATTAATACGCCGTTGGCGACGCTCACGGGCTTTGAAACCGTAGGCGAGTGGGATTGGTCGAGCAATGTATCGCCTTTTGCAAAGATGAAGTACGTGCAGGGCACGGATGAAACCCTTGGCGGTCCACTGCCGGCAATTCCTCCTTTGGAAA
>CAZIGP010000510.1:0-904 GCA_964538425.1 uncultured Pirellulales bacterium
AGGACACCGGCCTTTCACGCCGGTAACACGGGTTCGAGTCCCGTCGGGGTCACTTTACTTGTGTGAATGTACAGCGGATTTTCGTTTTTTCCGAGAAAAACGGGGTTCGTGGCGACGGCGTGTGACGCCGTACTACGCTGTAAATTGTTAGGTGGCAGCGCCGGCAGCAGCGCCCCTAAAGCTCGCTGAAAGTGCTCATCGGCCACTTGGAGATAGTGCTTCTTTGCTACAGCCTGGGTGTTTCCAAGCCATTCACAGACGACGTGTATCGGGAATTGCTTTGCTAGCTCTGTCTGTCGAGTAACCCGAAGATTCTGAAACAGCTTCGGCCACGGTTTCAAGCCAGCTTTCTTAATTATCCGCTCCAATTGCGTTCTCAGATTGGAGTTTCGATTACGATAGCGGGTACGCTAAGCGATGGGCCTATCGAGACAAGCTATGTACGCCATCTATTGCGAAGGCTGAAAGCCAAGGCAGGTATCGAGAAATGAGTACATCCGCATGGTTTGCGTCACTTGTTTGTTTCCGACGCTGCAATGGATTTGCCACTGCCTGTCCTTAGTGCTGCATTAGGGCATAGCACCATAGCTATGACAGAACGATACATTCACAAGCTATAATCCACGTGTTGTAGTCGATGCGATGGCAAACCGAACGTAACCGGGAGGGGTCAAAATCGACGCGACCAATCGAGGGTGTATGGCGCACTAATTGCTAGCCCTGTTTGATGCCATCCGGGTGTTTTTAATTTAGGTCAACGCGTTGAAAATCACTGTATGCCCAGTGAAAATCTCGCAACGACGATCTTAAATTCATGTCCTCTAGTTTCGCCACCAAAACAAGAATCGCACTCTGCTGATTCTGTAATCGTCCGTGAGCTATAAAAGCTGCCGCGGTTCGAGCG
>CAZIGP010000510.1:914-4110 GCA_964538425.1 uncultured Pirellulales bacterium
CCGTGCAAAACTTCTCCCAAACACTAATACAAGCTGCGAAACTTTGTTGAAAAACCTTTACCTCCTAATGCTGTGATGCAATCTTTGCCTTGATACCTTTTTAATCCTGGCTTAAAAACGCAATAAATTATTAGAGGAGTTACTGGCATGAACAACAGAAAGTGAAAACTGGACGGGCTATTAAATCACTTACAATCGACATAAGATTGAGGATTATGAATATAAAATGGAACACGCCGAACTATTCTCACCCTCGATTCGACTTTTAACTACAAACCTTAGGCTGCATGCGCAGCAGTGATTGTGGTGATTCAAATAGAATTCTTCTTGCAATCGCAATCGTCTCATCAATGCTGAATTGACCTTGTATTACTTTATGGGCAAAAACATCGGCCATCTGCCTGCGAGCTATCGCGAGTTTGGCGTAGACCCATTCAACGGAATATGCGTCGGAAAAGAATCCCACGTGCTTATTTGCTGGCAACATATCAAGCCGTTCTTCGAAGACCTGGCGAATAGTCCCAGGAAAAAAGTTGTGCCACCAATAGCCCATCAGGCTCAGGTTAGGTAGCTCCCGTGCTAAAGAGCAGATAGATTGGTTGGCATGTCGGCTTGAAAGCATGCATTGAAAGTGTAGTTTAGGATGACGTCCAATCATTTCTGCAAGTTGCATAATCGTTCTCTGAGAAATACGACTGCTGGTTTCTTTAGGTAAAGGTTCGGCTCCTAGGCTGAATTGAAAGACAACATCGCTAGTTTGCAGTTCCATTGCAGTCAACAGTGCCTCGTGAACATAGGAGGCAAATATGTCGCGCTCCGCCGGGCCCGCAACACTTCGACGTGCTAAAGCCGTCTCCATTTCACTAGCTGAAACCAAGCGATAATCAATGTCGGTGGAAATATGCGTAGCTGTCGACACAATTTGTTGAACAGGTATGTTTCTCACATAGTGTTCCAATGCCGCGTGAACATCGTCCAAAGTGCGGATAATTTTTGATACTTCTGGACGTGCCCCTGTGCCAATCGGAGAGGGGCTTTCGGGATTTCGGCCCCAACAGCGCTCGAGCTCATAAAGGGCCGTATCAAATTCACCCCATTGACAGCGTGTGAAAAAACCCCACTCAAGACTGTATTGTAAGCGTTGGTCATCTTCGCCCATCCCACGGCGAGCTATTTCGGTACCGGTACGTTGTATTTGTAAACGATCAAGAATGCTATGATGGAACTCGCGGTCGTCAGCTCGCTCGCGAATCATGTGATCAAGCCGTTGCCAATTATCGATCGTAATTGGCTCATGCCAATCGTAGAGATCTTTTAAAATCAGACGCACACCCCAGAAAGAACTGGTGTTCTGAATCTGTTCGATTAGTGGAATAGCGGCACGCAAGCGGCGATGGCATTCTTCGTTATCGGGCCAGGCGGGAAATTGAGTCAACCGATTTCCGTCTGGACAACCAGCCGCATAAAAATCGCTAACCACCATGTGATACAACAGGATATCATGCAAGCCTCTAGCCCCAAGCCGGCCGCCCACTAGATGCGTGTGAATGTCAATGACAGGAACATTTGCTAATGCATGTTCAATTTCAGAAACCGTCGCTCTAAAACCCATTGGTGCTGTTCCTTAAAAAAGTTTCGACGACTTCTGCAGTGGGAATCCCAGATTGGCCGCCCGTTTGCAGTGTTTTCAGCGCAGCAGTGGCCGCAGCAAAACGAATGCGATTTGCGACATCTAACCCTCGCACTAAACCATACGCATAGGCACCATGAAACACGTCGCCGCACCCTGTCGTGTCGATAGAATTAACACAAAATGCTGTTTGATGTTGTAAGGTGCTCGGTGACTCGGCGGAGATAAACCAACAACCTCTGATTCCTGCAGTTAGCACCACGACCTGGCGCTGATCGTGCCAAAGTGCTGAGGTGATCGCAGACGGGTCGTTAAATCCTGTGATCTGCCGAGCAAATTGCAGTGGCAAAAGTAAATGATCGACCAAGTGCAGCAATTCTGGAAAATGGCCGCCTGGATCTTCTTCGAAGTCGGCAATTACAGGCACTCCTGCCGAGCGCGCCGTCCTTGCAGCGCAAATCATACCTTCCACTCCAAAGTAATCGACAAGCAAGGCACCCGCCGAACAAATTACCTCTGACTGTGGCCAGCCAGGAGTCGGTCCTAGAGCGGTGTTCTTGTTAAAAAATATATTGCGAGTTTGGCGTTGTTGATCGATAGCAATGAACGCATAAACCGGACGTGCTTCGGGGCGTCGTTGAACAAACTGCGTATCAATTCCTTCATTCGTAAAATTTTTCAACACGCATTCTGAAAGTTCTTCGTGCGCCAAAGCGCCGGCATAAGCACATTTCGCTCCTAGCCTTGCCGCAGCCACGAGCGCTGTTCCAGTCAATCCTCCGCACTGTCGGCTGAAGTTGTCGATCGCTACTTTCCCGTCGGGCTCCGGGTATCTCGAAATGACAGCCAAGTCATCAACCGACACACAACCTAAGCCGAGGATATCAATTGCTCGTTTCATGGTGTCAGAGTCTCTAACCAATCTCGTATGTCGTGAGGATTTTCTTTGAACATCAGCGACCCTGGCACAATCCAATCGCTGCCTGCCGAGTAGAGCAACGGCACGGTTTCACGACGGATTCCACCGTCGGATTGAATTTCTGTCTGATACCCCGACTCTCGAATTCGTTTACGAGCCTGATTAATTTTGCCGGGAATAGCAGGGTCGAGCGATGCCCCTTTGATACCCATCTCCGTGCCCACAATTGTCAAAAGATCGAGATTCTGCCAATAAGGTTCAACGACTTCTAACGATTCGGAAATCAGCAGCGACATGCCAGCGCGTTTCCCGCGAGCGTGAATCTCGTCGAGAACAACTCCGGGATTTTGCGCGGCGTCGTGACAAAAAATAATCGTATCTGCACCTGCCTCGACAAAAGGCACAATCCAACCCAAAGGGTCAACCGTCATTAAATGCACTTCCAAAGGCAATGTTGTATGCCGTCGCAACGATTTAACGAGGTCAGGAAAGAACAATAGAGTAGGGGTATAATGTCCGTCGGCGACATCAATATGGAATGCGTCAGAAAACGGCTCGACGCGCAAGATTTCGGCTTCGAGATTACTCAAGTCAGCAGACCAGAGTGAGGTGGAGCATTTCAGCATGGAGAGAATTGCTTTTCGGAA
>CAZIGP010000511.1:0-4088 GCA_964538425.1 uncultured Pirellulales bacterium
GTGACCAGATCGGAGGCCGAAGCTACCAGCGGAATGCCCAGCTTTTGGATTTGCTCAACTACTCCCGGATGCAATTGGACACTGTCGGCATTGTCGGGACTGAAGGCATCCACCGCCGCCACCACGCGACAGCCAGCAAACTCCGCAGGGGCCTTGGCGTCATTCAGAATTCGAGAGAACTCCGAAGCATGCGGCGTATCTAAGCCGATAACGCCAATGCGGATAATTTTTGAAGGCTCTTGAGCTACAGAAAACTCTGCCAAATTGCAAAACAAGAACAAGAAGATAACCCATAAAAAAATGGGCGAAAAAATAATTCGGTGTTTCCAGTCTTTGGTCACTTCGGTGTCTCTGATTTACCTGAGAGTGATATTAAGAAGATAGGAGCATTGTGAGATTTCTGGGACAAAGAATGTCAAACCTGAATTACACTGATGCAGGTTTTCTGCTACGGCAATATTAGCTACCCGAGTGTTTGCTACTGGCAATTTCGTTTTAGAAACGATGATAAATTGATTTATGAGTTCGAGTCTAAAATTGATTTAATGAATTTAAGCGATTAAATCGTGTATTACATTGCCATGAACATTTGTTAAACGCCGCTGAATGCCATTGTGATAGTAAGTTAATCGTTCGTGATCGATTCCAAACAGATGCAATAGCGTAGCGTGAAAGTCGTGAACTGAGACAGCCTTTTCGACGGCGCGATAGCCAAAATCATCTGTCGCACCATAGGAAAATCCGGGCTTGAGGCCTGCGCCTGCAAGCCAAACTGTAAAACCAGTTTGATTATGGTCTCTACCTTTACCAAGTGTGCCGGCAGCTGATTCAGCAAATGGAGTACGACCGAACTCTGTATTAAAAATCACCAGAGTATCTTCTAACATTCCGCGTTGTTTCAAATCGCGCAATAACGCTGCAACAGGTTGGTCAATCAGTGCGGCTTCGCGAGCATGTTGAACCAACATATCGCCATGAGAGTCCCACGTAGATGCCGGACCGGCACTGTGACCTGACCAAAGTTGTACAAACCGTACGCCGCGTTCTAGAAGTCGCCGACCGATCAAACAAGACCGGCCAAATGCAGAGCATTCGGTTTTGTCTAGTCCATATAGCAATTTGGTTTCAGGCGTTTCTTGGCTAATGTCCAGCGTGTTAGGTACTGCCAATTGCATCTTTGCAGCAAGTTCATAACTGTGAAGACGAGCACTTAAAGCATCATCATGAGCATGAGATTCCAAGTGCCGTCGATTCAATTTCTCAATCATTGCGTAACGAGCTTGTCGCACTGATTCAGTAATTGGCGGATTTGGCTGCAAGTCGGTGATCGCAGTGCCTTGGCATTGCATGGCGATTCCTTGATGACGAGCAGGCAAGAAGGCCGAAGCCCAATTATTGCCACTTCCGGAAGGTAAACCACGCGGATCTGGCAGGACTACGAAAGTCGGTAATTCATCTGTTTCACAACCCAGACCGTAAGAAAGCCACGCGCCCATTGCTGGAAAACCCATCAGCGTGAAACCACTATTTGCTTCATAGATGGCTGGAGCATGATTTCCACTGCTCGCCACCATTGAATGAATAAATGTTAGTTCATCGGCGCAATGACTTAGATGAGGAAATAAATCTGACATCCAGTGTCCGCTTTTGCCACATTGCTGAAATGGCCAATGACTTTTGTGAAGCAAACCAACTTTACCGAAAAACACATCGGGTTTTTCAGTGCTGGGCAAAGGTTGCCCATGATATTTTTCCAAATTTGGTTTGTAATCGAAGGAGTCAACATGGCTGAGTCCGCCAGACAGGAATATTTGAATGGCACGTTTGGCACGAACGGCATGGTGAGGAGGAGGGTCTGCTGCCTCTCCTAAAATGGCTGTGGAGCCCATCGCTTGGTCACGCCCTAACAAAGTCGCTAGAGCGACGCCTTCAAGACCCGTGCTTAGTCGCGAGAGAAAATCACGGCGATGATATCTGTTAAACATAAAAGCATTTTCAATCGACGTAAACAAATTCGTTGCTGTTAAATATCGCTAGGCAGAAATCAGAAAGTCCAAAGGCAGTAATGTGCTGGCGACCTGTATCCAGTTCATCTTTAGTAGGTGGTCGCGCAAAAGCCAACTGATATATATGCTCAATTTGACAATCGATACTAGTTTCTGAAATGTTTTTCACGTGCATAGCAAAAGCTGCTGCAGCCTTCAACATGAACGGATTGTTGAGCAACGACAGCGCTTGAAGCGGGGTTGTTGTCGTCGCGCGACGTGGAGTAGCAACTGTGGGATCCGCACAGTCGAATGTTTCTAGTAATGCAGGCGTGGCAGAGCGGACCACGGTGCGATAGATCGTACGACGATTGACCGAAGGATCAAATTTTTCAATCGGATTGTAAACAATATTTTCGGCTCCCAAATCAATGGCGATATCACCAAAGCTTTGCCCACCCATTCGCAAGTTCAATTGGCCACTTACAGCCAGCACACTGTCGCGAATCGCTTCAGCTTCCAATCGTAGCGGAGTTTTACGCCACAAGAGTCTATTATCTCGATCAATTTTACTCGCTTGTGCATTCGATACCCCGGATTGCTGATAGGTTGCTGAAAGTACTATCAGGCGATGGATATGTTTCAAACTCCACTGGTTATCCATTAATTGGTGCGCCAGCCAATCCAGAAGTTGTGGATGCGATGGTCGTCCACCACTAAAACCAAAGTCATTTGGGGTCTCAACAATCCCCGCACCGAAATGATGGTTCCAAAGACGATTTACAATAACACGTGCCGTCAGAGGATTTTTACGCTCAGAAATCCAAGCAGCAAGCCGTGAGCGCCGACCCGATTCCGGGGCATTTGGCGGTAACTTCCAGTCTGCGGCGACTGTTGTGAGACAGTTAAATCCACTGGGCAAAACAACTTCTTTAGGCTGACGAAAGTTACCCCTCGATAAGACGTGAAAATATCGAGCAGGTGCAGAATCAAAGGTTTGAATTGCGCCGCCTGATGTAAGCCTAAAGCGTTGCTCAAGCAACGAGAGTTGGATTATCAACGGTTTTGAAGCGACTAGGGCATCACTAGACAACTGGGTTGCAAATTCATCCCACATGGCAATCGAATAAGGATTTTTTGCATACTGAAGGTTATCTGTGGCTGCAGATAAATCACGCTTTCGATCCGCTACTAATTGTTGTTCATTTGCATCATCTGGAGCTTTTTGCAGCTTCTGCTCGGCTGCGATCAATTTAGTTTTCGCAGATTCTACCGCAGTTTGAGCAGACTCAATCGCACCACTTCTTGCTTCCTTAAGCAACTTTTCGCCTGTTGAGCCAAGCCTTAATCGCAACTGCTTGTCCACATCTTCCATCGCTGATAAAAGTAAATCACGAGAAGAAAAATCGTGAGATTCAATCAATCGAGTGCTACGCTGGACGCCTCCTAGCGAGGCAGCAAGCTGATAATATTCGCGCTGATAAAGCGGATCGAATTTGTGATCGTGGCAACGAGCACAGTTAATTGTCAAACCAAGAAAAGTCTGCCCGACATTTCCGACAACATTTTCTAATTCATCTTCACTAACATTTGCGCGCATTGCGGCGGAGCCTTGAGTTAACCCCAAAGAATCTCGAGGACTGCAAACTAGATAGCCAGTGGCAGTCAGAGCTTTTGGATCATTGGGAAACAAAATGTCGCCAGCAATTTGTAAACGAATGAACTCATCGTAGGGTAAATCATCATTTAAGGCTTGAATTACCCAATCACGATACTTCCACGCGCTGGGGTAGAATTTATTGCGTTCAAATCCCTCACTTTCTGCAAATCGCACTAGATCGAGCCAATGACGTGCCCACCTTTCTCCATAGTGAGGCGATGCCAATAAGCGATCGACTAATCGCAGATAAGCATCTGGCGCATCGTCGGCGACAAAAGTAGCCACTTCTTCGGGCGTTGGAGGCAAACCAAGAAGATCAAAATTCACCCGGCGAATTAGTGTTCTACGATCGGCTTGAGGAGCAGGAACTAGGCCTTTTGTCTCGAGTCGAGCCAAAATAAACCGATCAATCTCGTTAACTGGCCAGTTTACCGCTTTAACTA
>CAZIGP010000512.1:0-4084 GCA_964538425.1 uncultured Pirellulales bacterium
AAAGCCAACACCTGGCACGACTGTTGTTGCGCCGATTATTTTGGCACCCGATAATACGAGGCCAAAGCAATCGTCGCCGAGCAATCCAAGCAGTCCTCCTGCCGGTACAGTTACTACGACCGATCCTAATGCGGCGGGTACGTTGCAGCCGGGACAGGAAAATGATCCAAACATCAAAAAAGCTGAGGCTACCGATGGGGTCAAAGGTTCGGGCTATGGCGGCGGCATCATCACGGAGCCGGTCAGCCAATATTTCCGCTTGCAAAATCGAATCCAATTCGAGATTCAAATTCCCAAGCAAATGCAAGTGTGGAAGGCGCTGAATAATCGCTTTCCGAAAGACGAAGCAGAGTATGAGAAAGAAATTCTCATACCCTGCGGCATCAACGGCTTTAAAGATTTACCAGAGCTTCCACCGAACTGCCGTTATCTCTACGATCCAAAGACCGGTGAGTTGTTAGTTGAAACACGTACGGGGCAATAGTCGCGCCCCGCTACGTCACATTTTGTTCCAGTAACCAGTCTTCAAGGATGATTTGCTCAATGTAAGGTGCTCTTAGTAATGCGCTGCGCGTCGGCAGCATTTTTGCCAACCAGGGCCTGCGCACCGCATGAGAAACGGCTCGTAAGCCAACCCCTTCCCAGCCTTTTGCAGCAAGTTGTGTGATCACGTTGTCGGCTAGGCGTTTATAAGTTGCAGGGACGAGATTTGGTTCAGGACCGACATGGATGGCGGTTTCGATGCCCATCGACAGCGTCTCGGAAATCGCATCCCATAGTCGCTGTGGATGATCGATCCAACGCATCAAAATTTCGCGAGCGTTGTGGTCGTTGTAACTTAGTTTGCCCGTTACCAGCGAGAGCACCGGTGGTGTCGGAGCGGTGAATCCGCCGGGCAGGGTGTGCATCATCACGGCCGAGCGAGTCGAAATATTCCGCTGCCACATCATTGGCGTATGTAAGGGCGGCCAGCGATGCTCATTCTTGCGCAGATAGAGTTTTTGTGGAATCCATTCAGGCATCAAATCACCGAAGTGATCGACCGTGCTACCTTGGCCAAGCAGCAATAGAGAGTTGGGCGCGAGAATGGAAGACACGCCAATCACACCTTTGCCCGCGGTGTTAATGCGCAAACAAAGCCGATGCACACCATCGATATCGATTGCCGGGCCGCGTGAAAATAGCACGCCCAGTGTTACATCGTGTGCAAGTGCTACACAATCATCGGCCAATGCAAGCGGCACTTTCAGTGCGTGTTGCATTTCCATGACACCGCCGGCGATAAGGGCACTAACTTCGCCTAAACTGTAACCGTACGCTATTCGAGCATCGGAATATTGAATACCGAAAAATTCCTCCAACAATCGTAGATGTGCCTGTTCCATGGCAACAATCAACGCAACCGATTCGGTGTATTCCTCCAATGTCGGCTCTTCGTTTCGCCGTACACGATCGACCAGATCCACTTTACGACCGGTAACATCGCCGCAGATTTTTGAACCTTCGTGCAAAAAATGTTGCACGGTAGGGGCATACGCCCGATGTGCGAGCAACTCCGCCGTCCGCCCCAAATTGGTGACGTTGTAGCCACGAAATACAAAAGCGGCGTTCGCAAGGCGTTCTTGTAGTTCAGTAGGAGATATAGGCATGGGCAATTCAAATCGTGAAAGCCGTTGTTATCTGGCCAGGATGCAGACATGTCAAGCGAAGCTGAATCCACGCCTTGTGAACAATGTGCCCTAGTACGACGCGCAAGCAAAGCTAAAGCCTACCGATCGCTTCCCAGTTTCGCGTCTGGTTTATATCTGATCTACTCAGCAAAGCCGGTTGCGCGGTTGTAAAGCTTATCACGCGTTGCCCACAAGCCAGCTGATGGCGTTGGAATAAAATAGTACCGCTCACCATCGGCGGTAGTATTCCAGCCTTGCCTACATTCATTCGGGCGGTAGCGGGCGATGGTTTCGTTAATATCAGCGTACTTGAAATTAACGCCCTCGATTTCGGCTTTTGATAAATGGCCTGGGGCATAGGTAATCGTAAAACGGTCTTCGCTCGAACCGTGGATCAAATGTGCTGTGCCATGGGCAAGATCTTGCATATCCGCATTTTGACGGTACAGCTCCAGCACACGTTTAGTGCCGACGTAGCCGTATTTGCGGATCAGAGCATCGACATCTGGCTGTTCACCGAAGCGTTTCAAACCCGGTGCAATAACAACTAACTCACCACCATCGGCCAGTGCCATGCGCGTACGATACACCGACTTGTTTGCTACCCAGGTGCTAAAGAATTCGTCGCCTTGCATCACGCAAACAATTTTCTTTACGGGCTCATCAAATACCGTGATATTCTGTTCGCGCGATTGTTTCGCGGCTCCCAGGTAAGTTTCCAAATCGTCGCCTACATACACACCGGTATGAACGAGTTGGTCTTTCTCATTCCGCGCTAACACTACTTGCACATACAAATCAGGCAGCTTGCCGAGATATTCATCCTCGGCTCGGTTAAAGCAAGCTCGCACTGGAGTAATAAGATTTCCCAGATTGTTTTCGATACCGCACGAAGCAGCCGCCATGTGCGATGTGCAAATCAAATCTTTGCCGGCCAAGCCGATAAAGTAATTCTTGTTGTGGTTAGCAAACCCCAATACTTCATGCGGTACGACGTGGCCGATATTGATAATTAAATCCCACGGTTCTTTCATCAACATTTTGTTGAGGGTGATCGGAATTGCCCAATCGGCGGCACCTTGCGTGGTTTCATCCACAAACCGCGCTGGAATTTCTCCTACCTCGACGCAGCCATCACGCCAGTCGTGCGCATGAATTCGTTCATTGGGAATGCTGCCAAACATTTGTCGATTTTCTTCAGGCGTGTGCGGCACATGTTGACCTAATGTCGGAATGACATGCACCTCCGCTTCGTTGGACAAGAGGGTGTAGAGAATTTCGGTTAGCTTGCCGGCGCCGCTATGCATCCGCGTAATATCTGGTGGCAATAGCAAGACACGTTTGGGTTTGGCACAAATTCGCTGTCGCGCCTCAGCGACGGTCTGTTCCATCAATTGGTGCAAACGCGTCCAGGAAATTTCAGCGCTACGTTCAGTAATCCAAGGCATAATTTAGGAATCAGTGTCAGAATGGGAGTTAAATAGAAATTTTATGCTGTTGTGCGTGCTATCAATACTTTTAGCGGTGTCGCTCGCTATATACTCGACCGACAGTGTAAAATAACGGCAAAGGAGTTTTCTTGCCATGCCCCGACGTAATCTGTTAATTATTCTCGGCGCCGGTTTAGTGTCGCTGGTTTGCTATCAGACAGCCGATCGTAATCCGTTTGGCCGCTATTTTGCCGAGGTTCTCGATCATATCGAACAGCGATACGTTGATGAGATTGATCGCGATAAGCTTTGGAGTGGCGCCATCAAAGGCATGATCCATGAATTAGGAGATCCGTATTCACATTTTGATGATCCAGAAGAAGCGGCAAGATTCGATGAGCAAATTGATCAACGCTTCGGTGGCATTGGCATTCAAGTATCACTCGATCCCAAGACCGAGCGACTGACGGTGATTAGCCCGATCGTTGGTTCGCCAGCCTATCGTGCCGGCATTTTGGCAGGTGATGTGATTTCGAAGATTGATGGCGCTTCGACTCAAGGCATGACGGTTCGAGAAGCCAGCCGGCGATTAAGAGGCATACCTGGTGAACCTGTGCAGTTAACCATCGAACGACCCGACAAGCGCGATCCCATCGAATTGCCCATTATTCAACGCGAAATCATCCCTATCGACTCTGTCTTAGGAGATACTCGACTTTCGGACGATCACTGGAATTTTCTGCTCCAAGGCAATCAAAAAATCGCTTACATACGGATTATCAGTTTTGGCGAACAAACCGTCAAAGAGCTTCGTGCAGCTCTCAAAGATCTGAAAACGCAAGGAATGCAGGGTTTGATTCTCGATCTGCGCAACAATCCAGGTGGATTGTTGACGGCAGCGATTGGCGTATGTGAATTATTCATTCCCGAAGGGCAGCCGATTGTTTCTGTACTCGGGCGAAAAGACCATATTCAAGAGCGTAA
>CAZIGP010000513.1:0-4079 GCA_964538425.1 uncultured Pirellulales bacterium
CCGGCAGCAATAAGGCAATCAATAGTCCGATGATGGCGATCACCACCAACAGCTCAACCAAAGTAAAACCATGGAAGGGACGGCGGCCGACGCCATTCCGCCGCCCCAGAGGAGTGCTTTCCAATTCCTTCTCGCCTATGCGAAGTTCACGAACGCGGTTGCTTCGTACAATCATTTCACGCCCTTTCTATTTCGTCGAACGAAGCAAAAGCACACACCGAGTGAACCTAAACTAACTAATGATATTGCTTCTGGTTCCGGAACACCAATAAGATAGGCATCCCCGGTGCCGCCACCAACCGTATATAGAACCGGATGCAAGAAATCGCCTGGACCTGACACGTTGGAAAACGGATTTCCATTCTTTCCCCACCATAGCGTGCCCGCGGCATCAACGATGTAACTTTCACCCGTGCCGCCACCAACCATGCCTAGAATGCCACTGGCAAATTGGCCCGGACCTGTGACGTTGGAAAATGGATTTCCATTCTTTCCCCACCATAGCGTGCCCGCGGCATCAACGATGTAACTTTCACCCGTGCCGCCACCAACCATGCCCAGAATGCCACTCGCAAACTGGCCCGGCCCAGTCACGTTGTTCAAGGCGCTTCCATTCTTTCCCCACCATAGCGTGCCCGCGGCGTCAACGATGTAACTTTCGCCCGTCCCACCACCAACCATGCCCAGAATGCCACTAGAGAATTGGCCCAGCCCACTGACGTTATTCAAGGCGCTTCCATTCTTTCCCCACCACAGCGTGCCCGCGGCGTCAACGATGTAACTTTCACCCGTGCCGCCGCCAACCATGCCCAGAATGCCACTCGCAAACTGGCCCGGCCCAGTCACGTTGTTCAAGGCGCTTCCATTCTTTCCCCACCATAGCGTGCCCGCGGCGTCAACGATGTAACTTTCGCCCGTCCCACCACCAACCATGCCCAGAATGCCACTAGAGAATTGGCCCAGCCCACTGACGTTATTCAAGGCGCTTCCATTCTTTCCCCACCACAGCGTGCCCGCGGCGTCAACGATGTAACTTTCACCCGTGCCGCCGCCAACCATGCCCAAAATGCCGCTGGCAAACTGTCCCGGCCCAGTCACGTTGTTCAATATGCTTCCATTCTTTCCCCACCACAGCGTACCTGCGGCGTCAAGGATATAACTTTCGCCCGTGCCGCCACCAACCATGCCCAGAATGCCGCTGGCAAATTGGCCCGGACCTGAAGCGTTGTTGATCGTGCTCGGTGCTTTCCCGTACCACAATGTTCCCTCGGAAAGAGGAACGCCATAGACAAGGTTCGTCATGCTAAGGCACAGCAAAATTCCCACGACTCGGGACATTAGTTTCCTTCCACCCATTTTTGGAGTCACCATCAAGGCGCATTCGCCAAAACGACGAATTAGGCTAAAAGACATACGTTACCCTCCGATTCAAAGATGCATGTTTGTGAACGCCCCTTGCTTTTATGAACCGCTTCTCAAATTCCCAATTTTGTTTGACCTTCGTCAAATCCTTTGGTCGCTGCCGCCAATTATCGCCTCTTCCTGTTCCTGCCAATCTAAAGCTCCCAGAGCATCGATGTGTCGTCGTTCGAATTCAATAACTCCCCGGTGAAAGCAGCAAATGACGACTGCCTGCCATTTCGACCATGGTTACTCGCTTTTTTATTTCTTCCTCGCTCAGTGCGCGATCGTAAAGCGCAATCTCATCCAATTCGCCAATAAACCGGCGGGGTGGATATCCGAACCCTTGCGGCTTGGGTTGTAACTGTCCGATCAAGACTGGAAAACCGCAATCAAATTTTGTTGCGCTTTCCCCTTCAGAAATTAATTTCCCATCGATATACAATCGCATCTTCGATCCGTCTTTTGCAGCAGCCAGATGCTGCCATTCCGATAAGCGATACGGCTGTTCGGAGTAGCACGACTCTCCAGCGTGCATAAACCGGAATCGACCAGGATATTTCGTCCACGGAGGCATAGGCTGATCTACGGGGCCCGTGATAGGTCCGGTCAATTCCAGATGCACAACGTTCGCGCGATCGATGGCAATACCATCGTACAATCGGAAAACTACGCCGAGGTGATAACAACTCGGCTTGACCCAGGCTTCAATGGTGTATCCGTCGCCATCGATGCCCTCGAGCAAATCATCGGACAGCAGATATCCCGATTCGGCCGTCATGCCGAGCTCCGCCGACCGATTGCCGTCGTACGAGTGCAAGCGAACACCATTTCCCATGATGCGACAATGAAATCGGTTTCCCATCTCATTGCGCACAACGCCATCCGTCATTTCCTCAAACCGCCAATAAGCAATCGGACTGGCCTGGCGAATTTCGGCGACGTAGGCTTCGGAAACGAACAACTGGCGCGCGGTGATGGAAGAAGGATTTGCGAACGAATGTTCGTCGGCTTGACCACGCTTCACCAGAATATCGGTGTCGGCGCTGTCGATCAGGCGGATCGAATCGCCGGCGCTGACCGACCAGCGATAAGCCTTTGATTCGCCCCGCAACGGTCGCACGGAATCGAACGCCACTTGGCCGGCGAAAACATGCAGTTGGACTTCGCTGTTCCCCGCGATGACACCAATGGCGGCGGCGCCGATAACATTGATCTGTCCCAGCAGCGTGTCAATCATGTATTGATCGCGACTGCCCGCGAAAACCGCGGAGAGCTTCCCATAGAACAAGCTTGGCATACCGCTGTTGGTCAGTACCATCGCAGACGGCCCCTCAAGCTGAATCCGTGTTTCGCCTCCTTCGAGTGAGACGACGTTAATTTCCGCGACCCCTTCCAAGAGCCGCAACGATTCGCCGGGACGAAGCGTACCACCCGACCGTAAGTCAGCGCTGCTCAGCGCTCGGTCCCAACGGCAATTCGTAACGTTCACTAACGTGGTGGAGTACAACGATCCGTTTCCACGCTCAGCGTTGCCGGCCGCAGGGACGTCGGCCACATGCATTCCAGGGTCCGGCCCGTGTTCACTTTTAATCCACCATACAGCCAAACCCGCGCCCGCTGCCATCGCAACCAGGAGGATCGTGAAAAAAAGGGGTACGTTGATATTGTGACTGGCACTAAAAATTTTGCCGATGAACGAAAGAACGGGCAGATTGGCTTCAGCGGCGGCTGACGGCGCTGGCAGCAAATCGCTCTGCTTAGTCGTAGCAAGCGAAACATCAGCAGGATCGATCGACGCGCATTGCCATTCCAAGTCGTTTACCATGGTCGACCAACACACGAACAGGGTGCAAGCCTCGGGATCGCGGAGAACGAGCTGCTCCAGCCGTGCCGCTTGATCGGCGGAAAGCGTCCCCTCGTGGTAGCCCCACGCCAGGTCGCGAAGTTCGTCTTGCTCTTGGATGTTGAGCATCATGCCACACCTCGAGGTCCGCCGAACGCATCATCCGCCAGCCGCTTTTGAATACATGTGAACAGCATTTCGTGAATGTGGCGAAGCAGTTTGTAAACAGCGTTAGTCGTCATGCTAAGCTGCTCCGCGACGCGGCCTGTCGCCCCCCCTTGCGAGTAGCGAAGCTGAATTAGAGCCTGCTGCCGCGGCGTGAGGGACTTGAAGCACTCGGCCAACGCCAAGTGCTGGCGTTCCAAATCGTTGTTCATATCAATTGCCTGATCGGCCACCCGCTCGATGAACTCGTCGCTAAACACACGCGAATCGCGCCCCTTGCTTCGCAGCAGCCGCAACGCCTCGAAACGCGCGATCGAGCAGGACCAAGCAAAAAAATCGCTGCCAGGCTGGAATTGGTTAAACTTCGACCACAGGACTTCGCAAGTGTTTTGAAACGCCTCATCGACGTCGGCCGGGTTAGGGATCAGTGCGCGTAAAAACCAATAGATCCGCCGGTTGTACTCCGCGTACAGCCGGACAAATTCGGCGGTCATATCGGATTGAAAGCGTGAAGTCAAAATAATCAGCTCCCTATCGCCTCAGATGATCCTGAAAAAACCGCACGTTGACGGGCCAGTAGATAACTGCGCAAGGTGGCCAAAATTGGCCACGCCTTTTAAAAGAATACCTTGCCCGAGTGGGCATGGCCTTTCCGGCGTCAGGCGTG
>CAZIGP010000514.1:0-1393 GCA_964538425.1 uncultured Pirellulales bacterium
ATAATTTCCCGACCGCTTTAGAAGGCGCGCTTAAACTGAAAGAAATCAGCTACATTCATGCCGAGGGTTATCCTTCAGCCGAAATGAAACATGGCCCGATCGCTCTAGTTGACGAACATACGCCTAGCGTATTCCTGATTCCACACGGTCAGGTCTACGAAAAAGTGATGTCGAACCTAGAAGAAATCAAAGCTCGCGGCGGACCAGTAATCGCAATTATGAGCGAAGGCGATACTCGTGTGGCTCGCTTGGCTGATGATGTGATCCACGTTCCCGACGTAGAAGATTTTCTCCAACCCATTGTTACAGCAATACCGTTGCAACTTTTGGCATATCATATTGCCGTGTTACGTGGTTGCGACGTCGATAAACCGCGAAATCTAGCAAAAAGCGTGACGGTGGAATAAACCGCCAGGAACTATCAGCAATGGTGACGAAGTTCATCGCTTGCAGTTAGCCTCCCCTTTTCAGTTCATCGCCCATCGTTCATTATTCAATAATCGCTCTCGGGGCCCGTAGCTCAGCGGTTAGAGCAGGGGACTCATAATCCCTTGGTCGGGGGTTCGAATCCCTCCGGGCCTATCCTTTTAGTCAGACGAGGAAGCGATTTTTCGTTTTTCCCTGTACAGGTGGAATTGCAGGCGACGGCGTACGACTCCGTACTACGCTGGGGCGCACTGTATCGCAGCGCTTTTCGCAGCGCTTTTTCCACCACTGGATCGAGCGGTGGTGGCGCTGTGCCGGTGGCATTGGCAAAATCCTCGTCGGTCACTTGCAAATAATGCTCACGGGCGACAACCTCGTTGTTACCGATCCACGAGCAGACAACGTGCATTGGATGAGCCGCAGCTAGCTCCGTTTGCCGGGTGCTACGAAGATATTGAAAGAGCTTCGGCCAAGCCTCACCGCCGGCACGGGAGAGAATGCGTTGTAGCTGCGTGCGGAGATTGGCATTGGCATCACGGTATCGCGTAACCACGTATTCTGAGCCTGCCGGCGGGCGACCGTGCTTTTGCTCGAAGTCATTAAAGACCGCTTCCAGGTGCGATCGCAATTCCGGGAAAATTGGAATCTCGCGAGTCTCCTTGCCTTTGTGATGGGCGGTCTTTGAACTGTGAACAATCATCCGCCCCGTGTCCCAAGAAATATCGCGCCAGCGCAGTGCAAGATGTTCGGAAGGGCAACGCAGGCCGCCAAAGCGGCTTAATGCAAACAGCAATTTCCACTGAGAATCGGGGCAAGCCTCGATTACCTTCTGAGCGATTTCTCGGCTAACAAAGAACTCGCGGGCCTTGTTCCCACGAGGGCTGCACCCCTTCATGTCTTGGAATGGACTTTCCTCAATCAATCGATGCCGCACGGCTGCACGACGTGCCGGCCGACCCGTCGCTGC
>CAZIGP010000514.1:1403-3583 GCA_964538425.1 uncultured Pirellulales bacterium
TACTGCTTCGCCAACTTGCAGCGACGATTGACGGTGTTTTCGGCAAGGGTTACTTTGACAACCTTGCCGTTTCTATTTTCTTCGTGCTTCGCAAGCCATCTGCGCCACTCATCCGCATCGCCAGGCGTGATCGAATTGAGAGGCCGATTTTCGCCGAAATAGTCGATTAGGTTGCGCTGGGTTTGCTGGTAAATAAGTATTGTCCCCGGCTTCACATCGGTTCGCCTCTTGATGTAGTCCTCCAAAAACTGGCCGAGGGTAGACGGCCGCCCACCACTGGCGTTGGAGCGCGCTTCGACAAGACCAACTCTGACCAATTTGTCGTAAAACTTGGTGGGCCGGTCGGCGAGCCATTTGGCGACTTCCGCATCAAGGGGCGTGCCATTGATTTTAGCGGTATTCAATTCTTCAATTTTCGTTTTGATTTTCTCGGCATCACGCATCGTCGTTTTGCCAATGCGGATGGTTTTCCGCCTGCCATCAGCGCTATAAAACTGAATGTTCTTCAGGCCATTCTTACTCTGATTGATACTAGCCATGTTCGTTCTCTGAGTATTGTGTCGGACAATGTTTCTAATTTTGATTACAATGCAGCTTCGATGCAATCCAATCCCTCAGCGCCAATGGGTCATAGCGCAGGCAGCGATTGAATCGGATCACGGGAATTTCACCAGCACGGGTCATTTTCGAAAGCTTGCTGGGAGAAATTGCGAGCTTTTTGGCGGCGTCATCAGGACGCAGGAGAAATGGGTCAGATGTATTGTCTGCGGTCATACTTTATTTCCTGTATAGAAAGAGTGCAGAGCACTCGGAATTAGAAGCTTGATCGTCAATCGTCACAGGGCGGACTAAGCCCGCCCTGTGATTGGACTTCTTGACTACGACGATTACTCATCAAGCACAAACACAGTGGTCGTGGTGATTGGGGCGAAGTGTCACCAGTACTTCGTCGAAGTAGTCGCGGACGTCTGTTTCAGCAAAGGCAAAGCGTAATTCTGCCCACTCTTCAGGAGTGAGCGGATCGTACTCTTGATCATTTATGAATCGCCACATTTGCTCTGCCCGGATCACATGGACAATCGGATTACGAGGATCGTCGATCCATGCCGGTGGATAATCTTGAAAGGGATTGGTCATAATTCGTGCTCCTAATTTGGCTAAATGGTCGATCGCATCCACATGCCAAACAATGTGATGCAAAGTGCCGGAGAATTCCGGCAGAAAAGATAAAGGCACTGTGTGTCGCTTATACTGCCATCAAGCGACGGCAGGTTGGTGCTTCGTATCCACCTTAAACTTGGAGATAGGTGGAATCGGATTAGCGGCGCTCACTCCAAAGGAGAATTTCACCCACGGCATATTTCCGTCTTCATCGACCAGCGACGGATATACTTTCGCAATCGCCTCATGTACGGCCAGTTCCAGATACCGCAGGATGTGCTTGAACTGCATATCCGCGGGTTTGAAGCTGTTGCCGAATGCCAATTCACGAATAGTGCAACATTCACATAGAAATGCCACTTTCACAGAAGCATCGGGGGAAGCGCCAAATAACTCCTGAGCCTGTTCTGCTAACATCTTGTCGTCTATTTCTGGGACTTCGATGGCGTATCGAATTGGGCCATGGCCAAATTTAATTGTGCTACGGACTATCATTATCTGCTCCTAAACGTGAATGGTCGAAGAATACCGGCCGAACTTGATTGATGTTGTGTTTTGATGGTTTTGTTTAGAACTTGCAAATTTGAACTCACACCTTCACCTCAAATGCTTGATCAGCGGCCGCCATACTAATTGCATTTTCGATGGCCTCAGCCCAGAAATCGCATTCCCAAGCTTCAGCGAATCCAAATGGCAGCATCTCTAACTCTTCCTCCGTCAAGAAACGATCAAAGTTGCCAATTGCGAATTCTTGAATTTGATCCGCAAAGATACCGTGAACTAGGAGGTGTTCTGATCCTTCAATCCAGGGTGCCGGATAGTAGTGGTAACGACTTGTCATGACTAAATTCCTTGTTGGCCTAGTAGATGGCATCGCCGCCATTGGCCCCCATGGCGGCAATGAGCCGGTAGAATCCGGCGAAAAAGGAACCCATTCGTTGCTTATCATTCATTGCGATTGGCGCAGACGTACCAATGCCTCATCGAATAAGCTATCCAGGCAACATTGGGTTAGTACC
>CAZIGP010000514.1:3593-4076 GCA_964538425.1 uncultured Pirellulales bacterium
ACCTCCGGCAAAGCCTGGACTTCTTCGTCGCTCAACGGACAGCCCCATGCTTCCGTTGCATATTCATCAACGAAATCAACATCGACAAAATGCACCAGAACACGACTCGATGCGGGAAACGATTCTTGCGCAATGCGCGGATAGACACCGTCCATATACATTCTCCTTTTGACTGCCTGTGTTTGAGAGGAAGCGCGTAGTGCAGTCGATTCATACGCGAGTCTCACTTGAAGCTGAGTATGCCGGTGCGTCGCCACGGCCGAGCGGCCACATGCGAAATGACTTACCGGCTATGCCCAGCATTGACTGCGAGATTAAGCAGACGTAGCCAAATCCTGTGTAGTCGAAATAGCCTCACCCGATGTGGGCCGATAGATCATCTGCTTTTCGTTCTGGCGTTTTCTTTCGGGCTTGATAACCAATTTCCTTTCGACGGCGGTTGCTAGACCGTCCAACGCCTGCTTGAGTGTGCAACCGAAGTAG
>CAZIGP010000515.1:0-4068 GCA_964538425.1 uncultured Pirellulales bacterium
GGGCGTCTTCTTTACGAATAGACATTGCGCTTCTATTGTGGCAGGCTACACAACCGGTGCGCATTTGGTCGGCCACAGCGTATCGCAACGAAGGTCGGCCTTCAAACGTTTCGAAGCTGTAGAAGGGCTGACTGGGATCCTTCTTTAAAGCGTCCAGAGCTTTGCGTTCGAAATCATCCTGTGGACCACCATCTTTTCGCCAAGGAAAAGGAAAGTCGCTATACAATCGGACGTGTGCCCCGGGGCGAAATTCGTTCAACAGTTCGCCGAGTTTTATTGTCAACGTCGCTGGCAATGGAATTGTACCCGTGTGATCATCGTGATCGTGAGCAATCTCAATACCCTTCTGCCGAACACGATTAATCACTTCTTCGGTATAGAGCTTGCGAAATGCTTCAATGGTTGCGGTTTGGATGGCCGTTCCCTGCAAAGGAAATTGCTCATGCAAGCTTTGGGTCTTGGAATAGAAATTCCAGAAAATCCCGATATTGCCCACAACGAATAGTAGAAATAGCACAGGGACGACCCAGCGTCGCACTTGGCATCTTGCGTCAGTGAGAATTCGAGAGATGCCTGCCAACATGCTCTCTTTGCCCCGGCAAAAACTTGTTTTATTTCCTACAACTGTGCCTTTAGATTCACAGAGTGGATTCCTAGAAGTATAGGTTTAAGCGGAAACAAACTTTGATGTGAGGAAGCATCTTGCGGTTTGGCGCACTAGATTTTGGGAGAGAATAATTCGCGTTTTTCAGCCTTCACGAGGAAGTTTTATAAAAAGGGCCGAATGCATGATGGCAGCACCATTTTTGGCATTTGTATTCAGCATGGGCTTTGCGTGGCGAGGCTCGTCGCGTTTGGCGCTGGCGATGTTTTTTGTCGCATTGGGATTATCGATCGGTGTTTTTATGAGCCATATTGACACTCCGCTCCATTTGCAATTTTAGAAAGGCAAACGATGTCTGCTGCGCTTTCACGAACACTGAACACTTTTTTTGTTCTGGCAGTGTGCGGCATCTTGCTCGGAGCATTTGCCGTGCAGTTCATCTTCGCGGAACTGCCGTGCCCGTTATGTTTACTGCAACGGTTGGCAATGCTTGGCGTAGGGCTAGGAGCAATGCTCAATGTAGTTTACGGATCTCGACCACGGCATTACAGCGTGGCTTTGATGAGCGCTATCTTTGGTGGCCTCGTCGCCGGTCGACATATTCTGCTGCACATTTTGCCGGGTAGTGAACCTTACGGCTCAGCATTCGTAGGGCTTCATCTTTACACGTGGTCGTTCCTAGCATTCATTGGCACAGGATTAGTGCTAAGTATGATGCTGTTTTTCGATGCCCAATCGACTGTTGTAACTAAAGAAATGAACGCGTCCGCCCGGCCGAATCTGAATTTCTTCACCAAGGTGACTTTAGTGCTGTTGGTCACGATTGCCGCGGCAAATTTTGTCTGTGTGCTGCTGCTATGCGGCTTGGGAACTTGTCCCGGTGATCCAACACATTACGAATCATTGTCTTGGTTGCGCGGAGTTTAAGCGCAAACGATTTCAGATGTTCGTTGCAATTTATTGAATCAAGCAGCTTAGCGGCCGATTAAAATACAAACCCCAGCGGCGATGGCCAGGCAGGCTAGAATCGTGCCCAAACCACTAAATGCCAATGAGGGCACTAAAGTGGTTAGGCCCGTCACAATCAGAAAAATGGCTAACAATAACATGCCAATATTGCTTGTGATTTTCATGTCGATCTCCTGATGAGACGTTGCGGATAGGAAAACCCAAACGTTGGGTGTTCTTTCAAATTATAGGACGAGGATTGAATGGATGTTGCTGAAAAGTAAAGCGACTGACTAGCGATTTGTTTTAGGCCGCAGCGGCATCGAGGCCGGAGCCTTCACCGAAATAGTATTTTTTGGCGTCGGGATTATTGAGCACTTCTTCTGCACTGCCGTGGCAGAGCACCTTGCCACTACGAATGACGTAGCTACGATCCGTAATCGCCAGAGTCTCACGCTCACGGTGATCGGTGATCAGAATGGCAATGCCGTCGTCACGCAAGCGGCGGATGATTTTTTGGATGCTGTTGATCGTTACCGGATCAATACCCGTGAAAGGCTCATCGAGTAAGATAATTTTTGGATTGGAAATCAACGAGCGGGCAATTTCGAGTCGGCGTTTTTCACCGCCAGAAATATAAAGAGCTTTGGATTTGCGGATCCGTTGAATATCGAACTGGTCGAGCAGATGTTCGCAAAGCTTCCGGCGTGCAGAACGATCCATGCCCAGCATTTCCATCACAGCCAGCAGATTATTTTCAACCGATAATTTGCGAAACACGCTTTGTTCTTGGGCAAGATACCCCATGCCTCCATCGCGTGCGCGTAAAAACATTGGCCATTGTGTTACGTCTTTATCCCCCAAGGTTACGCGACCGGCGTCGGGTTCGATCAGTCCACAGGTCATGCGAAAGCTAGTCGTTTTGCCGGCGCCATTGGGTCCGAGCAACCCAACGATTTCGCCACGATCAACTTCAAAATCGACACCGTCGACGACACGGCGTCGGCCGAAGTTCTTAACGAGGCCGGTAACTTGTAGGAGTGGCATGTGAACGAATCCTCCATGATCTGATGCCAACTGTCTGCTTGCTCTATCGCACAAACCCCATATCGCCAAAATTTGGGAAAAACGGGAAAGGAATTTTCCAACCGCCGATTTCAATTTGGTCGAACGAATGCGGCCAATAAATGAACAAGGCTTTGCCAATTAACAACGACCGATCGACAAATAGTGTGGTTCGCCAGTATCGGCTGTCTTTACTTTGGGGGCTATTGTCTCCCAACATAAAAAATTGGTCAGGACCAATATCCAACGGGGACTCGACATCGTTCATTCCCTGTCTGGCATGGTCTCGTGAGATGTAGTAGATGTCTCGCTCGATCTTCAAATGACTAACTTTCGCTGCGGCGCCGCCTGTGGCGGCAATCCCTAGAGGAGACAGATCTGTTGGCGCCTCATTGCCTGGCGTGGGTGCCGTTTCATTCGGCTTGTAGTTGTTAAGAGACGGGTAGATTGTCGGCGCATCAAACGAGATTACTTTGCCGTCGACCCAAAGTAGCAATTGCTCGTCAACATTAGCAAAAGTTAATTTGTATTCGCCGGAGCCTTGAATCGAAGTTTGGCCGACGGGTGCGTAGTTGGCTAAGCCGGGAATCGATAACTTCGCTTTACCATTGGCCAAATCGATTTCACAACGGAATTGTCGGCCACCTTTTACTAGCTCGAGCAGGACTGTGCCCTGCTGGCTTTTCACTTCAAGTTGACAACTCAGGGACAAATCTCCGACCCACTGCGGGTATTCACCATGATCGGGGCAACCAACGAAGTGACCGTCGTTATAAGCATAAAAATCACCAATTAACGACGGTGATGGTGTCCTTAACGGATTCTTACTTTCCACCGCCTGCCAATCAGTGGCGGTTGGCAATAAATGCTGATAGCGCAACCATGCTGGAGCAGGATTGTTGCCGTCAATTTCAAATGATCGTGCGTTGTCATCGGCAATCCATCGCGGCGGTTGATTCCCCGGCTGCCACGATTGCCATCTCTCAGGAAATCCAGCCGCGAGTAACTCTTTGGCGGCGAAGTCGTTGTCATAGACCGGCTGCAGCATCGAGAGTAGCTTGTCGGGACGTTTGCCTTTACGCTCGATTTCAAAATTATTGGAACCAAGTGGGGCGGTGTAGATGTCTCCTTCGAAAATCTTCAATCGCTCACTGGGCAATCCTACTAATCGTTTAATGTAATTGGTTTTTGAATCTTCAGGATACTTAAATACAACGACGTCCCAGCGCTGGGGATTAGACAAATCGTAGGCAAATTTACTGACGATAATCCGATCACCGCTGAAGGAAGGATATTTACTTCCTGGCCCTACTTTGCTTTGGTAAAAGCACATGGGACAGGTGGCTGTGTTGAGATAACAATTTGGGCGGGGTGCGCCTCCTTCATCCACTTCTTGGCTGGCGCCGGTCCGATATTCGTAACCGCATTTTGGGCAGGCAATGTCTTTGTGC
>CAZIGP010000516.1:0-4061 GCA_964538425.1 uncultured Pirellulales bacterium
TGGCCAATCACATTGATCTAACCATTCTCTCGAATAAAGTGTTGGATTCGACATGAATCCCATTCCTTTCTTTGGCTGTAGAAAATCACCACTGCGCAGCCAGGAACGCGGTCTGTGTGCCGGAGAATACCGGCAAGAAAGCTGAGCGGCACAAGCTGCCGCCGAAGCAATCACAGGTCGGTGTTAATGGACAACCAGTGTTGATACGGGTGGCAAGCGAAAATCAGTGCTGTACCCGTGCGAGAACTTCACCCACGGCATTTTGCCGTCGTCGTCCACTAGCCACGGATACATTTTCGCAATGGCCAGATGCACCACGCGCTCGAGAGAACGCAGAACGTGCTTGAATTGGAAATGCGCTGGCGTCTTGCCATCACCAAACGACAATTCATGAATCGTGCAGCATTCAGACAAATATGCCACCTTTGCGATGGAATCTGGTTCAGGGCCGAACAAGTCCTCTACATGTCGAGTAAGAGTTTGGGCATCTATTTCCGGGACTTCGATGCAATATCGGACAGAGGTTCCCAGGAAATCAATTGTTTCATTGACAATCATAAGTTTGCCGAAGTATCTTCGGCTCCATTGGGCTGACTTCCGCGCGCGGCCTCAGCCCAGGAGGCCGCACGGGGAGCAAAAAATGCTCAGAAATGATGCACAGAAGATGTGCAAAGAATGGATACGGCCCTATTCAGCCGTAACCTCTAAGTTGCTCGTCGACGTGCTGTTACTTTTACGCGAGGAAGCTTTTTCAGTGCTTCCCCAAGTGCGAAAACATTGCTCAGGCTGGGCAATGCAGGAATAAGATCCCTTAGTTCTTTTTTAGAGAGCCTTCTCCCTATTTCGGATTCGGCACGTCGCTGCACGTAGCGAACGGTCAGATCATCTAGAGGACGTTCGCCGGGTGGGTAAAACCATCCAATTGGTGTGAAAATACGTTTCGATTTCATTTGATTTCTTCCGTGGGCTTTGGATTTCGCGCGCAGTATCAGCCCAAAAAGCTGCGGGCAGGAGCAAAGTGCTCAATAGACGCACAAATCCGTGCGCCAAGATTACCGGCCGGTCCTGATGACCGGCCGGCGCGTCACTTCATGCTGAGATCGTATATTGGCTGGTCTTGCCATCTTTAATTTCAAGTTTCACATCTTGCTTTTTTAGGTGCGGAACTATTTTGGCTAGGTACCGACCAAGTGAATTGATCCGACTTTTATCCGGTACTTTCCCGGCATTACCGTCCCAGTTGCCCAAGGCCGCGTTCAGCATCGTGGCCGAGCCCGGTCCCCACGGTTTGCTGAGCTTCTGAATCGCCTCAGCAGCCTTCAGCGCGAGCCCTTCCAAGCCGGGAAAGTCTGCCTGCTTGTTAAACATGGCCGCCGCCTTCTCGGAGGTCATCAGGACCGGAAGCGTCACACGACCGGCGATGTCCGATAAGTCCAAGGCAAACAGCTTGCGCAGGAACTGGGGAGCTTCTTTGCGAAGCATGTCCAATAGCTGCGGCTTCGGAATTTCGTCACCTTCAAACGGCGTAACTTCCCACAAGATGATTCGTTCGTCATGTAGTTCGATCGGAATGTACTCGCGGTGGTTTGTCGTCATGATCCAGTGTGTAAAGTTCGTATCCATAAACGTGTTTTCTTTTTTGAAAGTAAAATCGGCGCGGTGACTTGTAATTAATTTTTTGAGATTCGCGTAAAAATCGGCTGATTCTGTCAGATTGATTTCTTCCAGCGCGCACAGCACTTTGCCATGCAGTTCGCCATCGAACCCGCTCTTGTTCTTGATTGCCTTGGTCGCAAAGATGTAGCCCTTTTCGTCAAAGAGAATGGCAGGAGCCTCATGTAATAGACTTTTGCCGGTTTTGTTTTCAGGGCTGTAAACGGCCAGCATTGGTAGGCGGCGTTCGGGGAAGCGAATGAGATTCGCAATCCAGTACCGAAGATAATCTGCTCCCATTTCGATGCCGTGTTCTTGGCACCAGGGGTCGAGTGCCTCGTCGAGGCCGCGACCTAAATGAGCTAAAATCTTATCCCACATCGGCGTTTCACCATCAGCAATTGCCGGCAGGAAGAGTAGTTTCGTACCATCCTTATTCCATTCGCGATTGCCCGGATACTCTGGTTGAAAAGGACGAGCGGTGCGCAAGTAGGGGTATTTGTCACACCAACCCAAAACGTCGTTTTGGAGACCGCCCGTGATTCCTTCGTGGGACATCCGAGGTTTGACCATCGAGAGAATTTGTTGGTTCCAACCAGCCTCGGTGTGGGTAAATAATCCAATATGCTCCCCCTGATGACAGACGCTGCGGACGACATCATCCGCCAAGGAGTGGTAATCGGGATGGCTAAGCTCCACTTCGATCTCAATAAACTTCCGCCAGGCTGTGGATCGGGGAGGTCGAAACCAGCCCCGCTCGTTAGCAGTTAGGCCGTTGTCGCCGCCGGCATCCCCTTCTTCATAAGGGAAGTCCGCTTCGAGCCCACGTGGTACCTGTTTGATGGTGATAGGCCGACGCTCAAACCATGTTGGCAAGTCGATACTGGCTCCCAATTGCAAAAGCGCATTCGTTGCGTCCTCAGCAGACAAAAACGCGACACCCTTGGATGTTTTCTTGCCATTGAATTTGGCGGCCAATTGGCTGAGCGAAGGAGTTCGCCCAATCACACACGTTCGCCAACCATTGCGGGATAGCTCCCAAGTCGGAGCCTCGTCCGTGCCGTGGCTAAAGCGAAATGCCCGCCAAGCGGCGTCAGACAGCGGATACATCCAGCAGTTTGGTTTGTCAGGATCGTTTCCGTTCGACGAAGTTTCAAATAGTCCCGGTAGTTGCACCTGTTTAAGTGTTTCAGCAATTCCTTGGGTATGGCAAACAAAGCAATTGTGGTCTTCATTCCAATAGCCCGCATATCCGGATTTTGCATAGCATTTGAGGAACTCGCGATGTTTTGGCTCCAAACAATCGCGGGGGCGATCATTGGTCGCTGCATCAATCGCATCGGCGTCAGCCACATTAGCCCCGCGAAGGCGAGTGCGACGGCGCTTGCGAGTGATTACGTCAACATGGTCCAGAAAGTCACGTGGCCAATCTTCCAACGGGCTGGCGGCCGCTTGCACCAATGACAAGCCACCGTTCTCTGCGGTCGCGCGGCGTGCGCAAATCCACAGGATGTCACCCAAATGGTCCACATCCCCTTCAAAGCGATAGCCGGTGTCAAGTGACATCCGTTGTAATACAGCCCGTGCCAGAGCGCGCATCTCGATACGGTTATGAACCTGTGGCAAATCGGTTACGGGAAACCAGACCCACACATGGTAGCCATTACCGCTTGTGCTGCGGCGGATTTCGACGTAGGGCAACTTTTTGAGTGCTGCTAGCAGATCAGCCAGTTGCTGTTCCGTTAACCCGCGCGCTTCGTCATGGTTGAGGATGGAGTCGAAGTCGTAGCCCACGGCGTAGGCTACGTTTCGTTCTACATCCAAGCCGCTGATACCGATGGCCTCAAAATAATCCTCAGGTGGGAACGTCTGAGGTTTCGCCCCATCGCCCGGACTTTGGATACGAATGGTAAAATGGACGAATTTACCATCGTCGTAAGTGTTAGGAATGGGGGTTTTATGGTCTTTGTAAACCGGTTCACCCTTTTCTGGGTCAACCTGCATAAGAGCTTCCATTCCTTCCTGATAACGGGCTGCCAGATCAGCTGGCGCGTAAAGCTCTAAAGTGGCTTTAATACTTTGATAGCGCGTGGGCCTTCGAGTTATCGTCGACATATTGTCTCCGTAAGATGGCCGCTCGATTCCTGCGCGTGGAGCGGCCGAAAATTAAAAGACAGCGCAGCTGTCATGGGTCAGATAAACCCAAAGAAATCCCGGACCGGGGGTCCGAGTCATCGTTTAAGTGAGGCGAAACGACTGGCCAGGCGACATCTGGCCCTAGCCACAGTGAATCAAATTGACGCGGCTGATCCAGATTGGTTCGTTGGTCGCTTCTTCTCCCTCTACTTATACTATTGGGGGTTCACTCCGATTTCCGACGTATTAATTCCGAAAATTTCTGAAAATTT
>CAZIGP010000517.1:0-1025 GCA_964538425.1 uncultured Pirellulales bacterium
AAAAATCGCGCCCAACGGATGCTATTTCAAGCCATTTTGGCCTACGTTCCAGCTGGTTATATAGTGCCGAAAACATCCATAATTGTCGGCCTTGAAACCAAATATACTTGTTTGTATCAGTCAAGTTGCCCTGACAATCAAAACATGTAAGATAGCCTCCACATTGTGTATCAGTGGTGCGGGACTCCCAAAACGGCATTACGTTGTTTAGCAAATGCCGCCGATAGAATGTGCTAACATCTGAAGTAGAAAGTGACACAGTTACACCATTGGCTGTGTGGTACCAAAGGTTTTAGCTAATGCCCGCAGTTGCCGCAGTCGAAGTCGTACCGCCGACCAATCGTGCGCTTCCAACAATTCGCGCGGCACAAATTTACTGCCCATGGGAGCGACAATTCCTGGCATTTGTTTCCAGTGCAAATAATTTTCGATTTCGACTTCACCAGTCGGACAAAACGAGATTCCCGGGAAGCAACTGCACAGAGCTTCAACATATTGCTGTGTCAAGCCAAAGACAGGACAAAGCTTCAAAAGGCGTACCGTAAGTCCGTAGTCACAAAAAGCGTCAAGCACACTTTGCACGTCCTGGAACGTATGAACGCCAGGAATGTAAGGAATGCCGGCTTGCAATGCGATCTGCAATATTCGGGGGCTGAAGGCTGGCGACACAAGAAAATCGGGCCGCAGCTCGACTGCGGAAAATGCGTCTGACGAAGATCGCATCGTTCCTAAACCCCATAAAATCTTGGATCGCTGCGGCCGCTTGTTAATCTCGCCCATTACCGTTAAAGCCTGTCCGAGCGGCCGGGAAAGAATTTCGAGAGCGGTGTAACCTTCCTCGTGCAATAAATCCGCGTATTTACAAAGCGTATCGATGTCCATTGGATGAACCGTGGGCAACACAGGTGACTGTATGAATTTTTCCTGCCAATTCGCATCCTGCGATATAAGATGCCCAGAATCTAGTCGGATTGATTCAGGATGACGCGACCAAGGATGGACCGCAGCAACATTGGCTTGTGGCT
>CAZIGP010000517.1:1035-4055 GCA_964538425.1 uncultured Pirellulales bacterium
TAGACACGAATTGATTCTCCAATGAATGCTGGAATCAAAATGCTGGAAGATGGGACATACTAAGGGATCAAACTCGACATTTCCGTAAGATAATCACAATTGTACTTGTATTCAACTGAATCTCCTAATAAAACATTTATATAAATAAAAATTATATTAATTAAAATATAAATAACAATAAACTTTGTGCATCCGTTTTTCAGTCGAGTTTCGTTTTATTCGAACAATGTAGCTTCAACGAGCCAACCTACGATGCGTTCATCTCTCTACATCAGAAATTCTTGGAGTCCGCTTCTCGTGACTCTTGTTTGCTTTTATCTCCAGAATTTCACATATGCAAATACTGTAGAGGTAAGCATTGTAATAGATAGTAAGTCGTGTGACCTTGAGAGAATCGCAGCGACTGAGTTGGAATCGATGATTGAACGACTTTACGCCGTCAAGGCTGAGGTTGTAGCGAAACAGAGTGAATCGAAACAACCCATAATAACTTTTCTGATTGGTCAGACAGCGACCAATTCGCCGTTTGCAACCACTTTAGAAAATGAGGCTGTCTCGTTGTCTCAGCAAGGTTTGATAATTAAGACAATTGCAGGCACCACACCGATCGTCATTATTCGCGGCGGCAGTCCGATTGCTACATTATGGGCGGTCTATGAACTTGGCGAGCAACTAGGCATTCGCTACTTGAGTGATCGAGACATTTATCCGAATGCTAAGCCGGCGGCGTGGAAACCATTGCCTCACTTGAATCTGGTAAAGGAACCGAATTTTAAGGTTCGGTGCTGGCGAGTCTTAAACGAGCACGCCATGGGACCTGTGTCTTGGAGTCTGGAGGAGACTCGCCGGTTTCTCAAGCAGTTGGTGAAAATGAAATTCAACCGGATTCATCCTTACCTCTGGCCGGCGCAACCATTTGTAAACTACGAGTTCCACGGAGTCTCCAAGGGACCGGGCGTGATGTTTCTTAATTGGAAGTTTCCAATTATCGAAACGACCATCGGGCGTGATCGCTTCGGCAAAATGACGACGTTTACGAATCCCGAATTCGTTGGAGCTAATTCTGACGAAGAAGTGCAGAATCGATCCATTGCGCTGGCCCAACAAATTATCCAGGAAGCCAATCAGCTAGGACTGGAAACAGATCTTGGCATTATGCCGACGGAATGGCCACGGCATTTCTTGAAAGTCATTCCCGGCACACAGCCTTGCGTCCAAGCGGGAGATTTAACCTGTGTGCCGGGACCAGCGCTTTCGGTCGACGATCCGATGCTGCGCGAGATGGTGACTACGATTATCCGCGCCTATATTGAAACCTACCCGAAAATTGACGTTCTTCGCCTCTCCTTGCCGGAGCATCCTGCTTGGTATGCGCACGCTCAAGAATGCTACGAGCGATTGGGCAAGCAGTACGATCTCTCGCAAATCGGCACATTTGAAGAGCTTTGTAAAAAAGCTCTTTCCCGAACGACGTATCCAGGTGGTGGAAAACGGGTTGAGCTATGGATGCGAGAAAGTCTAGCGACAATTTATCTGCTCGATTCTCTGGTCCGTGATAAAGGTTTGCTAAAGCGTCCCGGTGGCGGACCCGATATTCGACTCTCCTATGATTATATTCCCGAAGAGCTTCTACCACTCGTTGCACAGATCGTGCCAGCGGGGGGCGAAGCAGTGAGTTTTATCGATTACACCGCGAGCCGGCAATTGCAGCGTATCGACTTGCTACGTCAGCCGCCACTTCCCGGAATCAACCGCCTGTTAATTCTTACGTTGGGAGATGACAACGTTGGGGTGCTGCCACAGCTTGCGACTGGATCACTTCACCAGTTACTGAGTGAGATGAGAACGCATGGTTGGACAGGCTATTCCACACGTTTTTGGAATCTCGGAGAACAAGATCCGGCGATGCATTATTTGGCGCATGCCAGTTGGGACGACAAAGTAACCCCATCTCAAGCCTATGAGGATCAGGTGCAACATGTCTGTGGAATTGATGCGGTTGCACCCGCAATCAAAGCATTTACCAACGTCGAGAAGGTAACGCAAGGCCTTGATCAGCACGGTTTGAATTTCGGGTTTCCGGTCCCGGATATGATGGAAAAACATCGTACTTCTGGCGGGTTGAGCGAAGAACTGAAAAAGGATCGTGAGATTTACACATCGGCACTGGCCGACATGCAAGAAGCAACGTCTCTCAGCAAACCCGAAGGAACATTTTACACCGACTATTTCATCGCCCGACTTCGGTTTGCGGTTCGCTATCTTGATGCCTGCGATGCCTTTGGAAAGGCAGGTGCGGCTTTTGCAGCGGGCGAAAAACAAGCTGCCAATCAGTATGCTCAGGCTGCGCTAAAGGCAATCGATGAGGCGCTACAAAACTCTGCTGATGTCGCCCGCGACCACGGCGAACTCGGGGCAGTGGCAACCATGAACGAGTTCTGTCGTAAGCCGATTCTTAATCTATTGGACACACTCAAGCAAGCAAAGTGAGACGATGCTGCAAACAAGTTTCGTGCAGCCAGCTTCGATAAAGAAAGCCGGTGGACAACGAATTGACGTTGCTTGGGAGGCGGTTGGCCACGGGATTATTTCTCCGGAAGGACCAGCAGCCGATCAGCAAGGCAATGTATTTCTTGTTAGTCGCTGGACGGGCAAGGTCGTGAAAGTCGACTTTATGGGTCATGTAACCGAGGTCGTTCATACCGGAGGCAAACCGCAGGCAGTAGCGTTTATTGATTCGGGCGATTTGTTACTCGCCGACGCGATTAATCGGGCGCTACAACGGATTGCGCCGGATGGCCAACTTTCGACGGTGATCGATCGAGTCAATGACCAACAGTTTTACGGGCCGAACGATCTCGTGGTCGGTCCGAACAACGTGGTGTTCATGACCGATCCAGGAATGGAAATGGAAAGACCTGGGCATGTGCTAAGAATCGACTTGCAGTCGCTAGATGTGACGGTAATCAATGAGGAATTGCTGTTTCCCAATGGAATTACACTCAGCGGAGATGGTCAGT
>CAZIGP010000518.1:0-4046 GCA_964538425.1 uncultured Pirellulales bacterium
ACTCCCGAAACCGCCCCGATGCCGCCGAGGTATTCACTCGTGAGTTCGCCGCCATCCGCGGCATTTCGATCGACTACGCCGTCATGGAACATGCCACGGATGTGGCCGTCATCGAGGCCCCGTTTACTTGGGACGATGTCGGCACATGGCAAGCCGCCGCGCGATTGGCCGGCGCCGATGCCAATGGAAATACCATCGTCGGCCGGCATTTAGGCATCGACACCCATGGTTCCATCATCCGCACCAGCGACGACCACTTGGTAACCACCGACGGAGTGAACGATTTGATTGTTGTTCACACTCCCGATGCTACGCTCGTTGCTAACCGACACGATGAAGAATCGATCCGCAAAATCGTCAAACTGTTGGAAGAGCGCGGTTGGACGGAATATTTGTAGTGCGACATAATCATAATCATGTCATCTGAACATGGAACTGCCAGTACAAAACCAGAGGGCCGCCTAGCCGGCATCGATTACGGCACTGTACGCATCGGCGTTGCCGTAACCGATGCCGAGCAAAAGTTCGCAAGTCCCTTAGAAAATTACACGCGTCGCGGCGAGCAAGCCGATACAAAATTTTTCCAGCAGCTTGCCAAGGAAGAACGCATTGCTAGTTTTGTCGTTGGTTTGCCAGTGCATCTCGACGGGCACGAAAGTCAAAAGTCGATCGAAGCCCGCAAATTTGGAGCGTGGCTCGAGCAAATCACCAGCGTGCCGGTTGTTTTTTTTGATGAGCGATTCACCTCGGCCGAAGCCGAGCAGCTACTCGAAGGCGCTGAATTCACCAAAAAACAACGCAAAGCCAGGCTCGACAAATTGGCGGCTCAAATCTTGCTGTCCGCGTATCTCGAAGCTGGAAAACCAGCCAGCTTTAAACCCCAAGGGCTCTCTTGAGCGTCAATTTCACGTGGAAAAGCCGGCCGGTTGTCGTTCACGCGGCCAGTTTCTACAATCTCCCGGTGCCCTTTTAATGTTTTCCGCGGTTCATTCCGGAACCCAGCCAGAGGATATTTGCAGCATGATAGCCAGGCGACCGGTGTTTCCTAACGTCATTGAAATCAATCATCAGGCCGGTCAACGGCTGGGATGCAGTGTGTACCTTGTATTCGACCAAAAAGAATGGGCGCTGATCGACGTCGGCTATGAAGACACTGCCGATGAAATTATCGACTTGATTCGTCAACTTGACTTTCCACTGTCGAATTGCAAAACGTTAATTGCCACGCACGCCGATGTCGATCACATCCAAGCGCTGGCAAAAATGAAGCAAGCGTTCAAGACCACCGTCACCAGTCACCCAAAAGCCGCCGAGCCATTGGCCAAGGGAGACAAGATCAAAACCTTTGCAGAAATCGAAGCGCAAAATATCCATTTGGAAATGCCCCCCGTAAAAGTCGATGCGCTTGTCGACGAAGGGGATACGATCGCCATCGGCGACTTGAAACTGGAAGTCTGGCACACCCCTGGACATACCGATAGCCAATTGTCTTTCCGCATGGGCAACTTGCTCTTCAGCGGCGACAACATTTATCGCGACGGTTGCGTCGGTGCTATCGATGCCCATCATGGCAGCGATATTCCCGGCTTCATCAAATCGCTCCAGCGCATTCGTGCTAGCGATGTCGAGTGGCTGCTACCTAGTCACGGGCCAATCTTTCGCAAAGATAACACGTTACTCGACCGTGCTATCAAGCGGCTCGAAGGTTACCTGCACATGGCCGACTTTGGCACCTGTGCCATCGACTGGCCGCTCATGGATGAATGGGATAAAGAGCTGGAAGCAGGCACATTGCCACATTAAAAAGGTAACAAACCCTAAAGCAGGCGGAAAAGATTTCCCACTATTCCTAGAGTGAATTTCGTCGTGTTTTGCCTATCACCTTTGGCCTTCTGCCTTTGCTAGTTTCTACCGACCGTACCGAATATTCCCTCAATACCACTTCTCCCGGTTGCCGATGGGGTAACTAACAGGCAATCTGCTCTGAGCGAGCCAACCGCAAGCTCGTGCTGTTCGTGCTAGCAGAGTTGCCGACTGACTGACCCAAAAAAAACTCACCACGGCGACATCCAGCAGAAGAACGATCGACGTCCGTCACTCGCTCTCTGTGCCTAGACTGTCTCTGTGATGAATAGCTTTCGATTTCCTAGGGGGGATTCTTCATGACTCGCCGCATTCTTGCTGCGCTCCTATGCGCGGCCGGTCTGAGCTTGTTCGTCGATTCACGATCGGCCGAGGCTCAAGAAGCCTATAACCGGCAGTGGACTCACACTTACAGCAGCCAAGATTGGGATCGTTTTTACCACTATCCCTACGTCTTCTACCCGCAGAACTTTTGGGGCGACGAATACTATCGCAGTTCCGAAAGTTTGTACTACCGCTATCCGCCTGAAATGCGCGTGCCGGTGTACAACAAACAGTGGCACAACTATTATCCGCAAGGCGCCTACTGGAATCAGTTCATGCACTACAACCAAGGCCCCGGACAAGCACGTTACCACTGGGGACACCACTTTATTCTCGACACGTTCTAACGTGTAGAACAAAGCGGCAACCATCGTAATTCAAAACCCTGGTCGAAAGGCCAGGGTTTTTTTACGCTTGAACAAATCGCCCGACATCAACCTTGCAGCCAAGCAGGCAGTTTACCTGCCGGCGGCAATTTAATGACCGAAGCACTGTGCACACCAGAGGCACTTCGAACGGCTTCGAGCGCGGCCGCCGGTGGTTCGCTGTCGAGATTCAACACCCCGATAGCCATCCCACCAGGCCCCGCGCCACTACGGCCAACCGCCATTTGGCCAATGTTCACCTTATGCTGACCAAAGATCGTTCCCACGCGGCCGATGATGCCAGGCACGTCACTGTGCGTGAACACCAGTAAAATACCGTCAAGGTAGGTTTCCAAGCGGTGTTCATCAAGCTGCACGAGCCGCGGCATATTGTGACCGAACAACGTGGCCGCCGCGCGACGGGTCTCACTATCGGTCACAATCTGAGCGCTAATCACCGAGCTAAATGCTCCCATGTCTTGTCGCGATTGTTCGACAAGTTCAATGCCGCGCTCTCGCAGTAGCACCTCGGCATTGACAATATTCACATCTTCCACCAGTGCCGATTCCAATAGCCCACAGGCTAAAGCAGCGCTCAGTAACTTCGTGTTTTTGCCGGCCACTTCGCCGCGATAATGAATTTCGCATCGCTTCGGCGTGCCACGCACCAATTGTGCCAGCAGCAAGCCCAATCGATGAGCGGCATCGAGATAGCCACGCAATGCCTCTAAAGTTTTTGGATCGAGTGGGCTCATATTCACCGCATGGCGAATCGCGCCGGTCGTCAAAAAATCGACGAGCAGTCCCACGCCTTCCACAGCCACTTGCGTTTGGGCTTCCTCGGTGCTCGCCCCTAAGTGTGGCGTGCAAAGCACGCCCGGCATGCCATACAGTGGGCTATCGGTGCAAGGCTCGGTCTCGAATACATCGAGCGCCACGCCGCCGATTTTGCCACTCTTCAAACCTTCCACGAGCGCTGCTTCTTCGTAAATGCCACCGCGGGCACAATTCACCAAGCGGATACCCGGCTTAAGCAGCTCGAGCGTTTGCTTATTCACAATGCCACGTGTCTCTTCAGTCAGCGGCGTGTGCACTGTCAGATAATCGACGGCCGGCAACAGCCCACGAATACTATCGACCAGTTCGATCCCCATCTCTGCGGCACGATCTTTCGTCAAAAACGGATCGTAGCCGAGCACGCGCATCTCGAAGGCTCGCGCCCGCAAGGCAACCGCTTGGCCAATCCTGCCCAAGCCGACAATACCGAGCGCCTTGCCGGCGAGTTGCGTCCCCATGTATTTGTTGCGATCCCACTTATGATCGAGCAAGCTGTGATACGCAGGGGCCACATTGCGCGACAGCGCGAGCATGATTGCCCACGTATGTTCAGCCGTGCTAATGGTATTTCCCGCTGGCGTATTCATTACCACAATGCCCAGCCGTGTGGCCGCTTCTTTATTGATTTTATCGGTCCCTACACCAGCACGCACGATG
>CAZIGP010000519.1:0-4044 GCA_964538425.1 uncultured Pirellulales bacterium
TCATTCGTTGGAGGCGGTTAGGCAGATATTTGCTTTTGAGAGAAGCAGGCTCTACACGTAGGCCTCTATCTCTTCTTCTAGGATCTTTCCTGGAACGCTATTAAACTCACCGCTGCCGGGTTCAAAAGGAAAACGATTTTTGACATCTTCAGTAAGTTGCACACCAAGCCCGGCGGTTTGTGGCAGCAGGACACATCCATCTTCCATCTGGAAGGAGTCACCCATAATTTCGGAGTGTAAGGGGCCGAAATCGGGGGGCACTTCCAGGATGCAAGTATTTGGTGCAGCAAAACCGCAATGAATGTTCTGCATCAAACTACCGCCGGCACCCCAAGCATGTGTCGCAATGGTGTGACCACGATCAGCGAGCATTCTGGCAATCTTGAGAAATTCGACCAAACCACCTGTAAACGAAGCGTCTGGCTGACCGATATCGCAACAGCCACGTTCGATAAAGCCTTGCCATTCACTTACGCCAGTTAAGCACTCGCCTGCGGCAATCGGTACTTTGGAAGTGCGGCATAATTCGGCATAGCCGTTAATGTCCAAATAATGGAGCGGCTCCTCGAAGAAAATTAATCCGAATGGTTCGACAGCGTTCATCACCGCCTGTGCGGTATGAAGATTCCACGTTGCACGGGGACTATTTGCCATATGACCGTCGATCATTACCCCCAGGCCGTTGCCAAATCGCTCGCGAACGGCCATCAGTTTGTTTCCTTCTAAATCCGCCGCTTCCACTGGACTGTCAGGAATTTGATATTGTCCGTATTGATCGAGCCAACCTGCGCCGAGCTTGATCGCTTGAAATCCAAGTGAAATGTAGTGCTCAATTTTTTCAAACAACCGAGGTAGTGGGCCATTGCTGGGCCCGCCGGTGGCGTAGCACGGCAATCGTTCTTTCTTGGATCCACCCAGCAATTCGTAAACTGGTCGTCCTTTTGCTTTTCCAGCCAAGTCCCAAAGTGCCGCCTCAATTCCATTAAGCACAATCAATCCGAGTCCGACGCGACACCAGAAATTTCCACAATGGAACATACGCCGCCACAATTCGGGGATGTCTTCAACGGTTTGTCCGACAAGGATCGGTTTGAAAAACTCGACAATAGAAGGCACCACCTCCGGGCAAAAATATCCTGCGTAGGTCTCTCCCAGTCCGACTAGTCCGGCATCAGTGTGGATCTCAATGAACGCGGCACTTCGCCGCCTTCTTGCTTGACTCAAGAAAGGGTCGTTAGTACATGGACCGGTCAAGAGAATGGTTTGAACGTCAACAATCTTCATCGTTTTGCGCCTGAATTCTTTCCGGCAAATTGTTTTGTAATCCAATCCGCGGATAATGCGGCGGCTCCGGATGGCGTGGTATGTCCACCCGGCTCGGCCAAAACCAGTAGATTAACGTTTGAAGTCACTCTCTTTTTGACGGATAGTTCCGATATGTGCCTCGCAAAAGCAATCGCTGCATCGGTATCCACTCGTCGATCTTGATCTCCAATTGCGATCCACAGTCCCCGATCCACCAATCGCTCTGCCAATCGATTCACCGACAGCAACTCGGCCTTCTCGGGATGGCTCATATTCTGAAACTCTTCCAGTGCATTGAGTTGCGTGACTGGCGCCATCGCTACGACGTAACGGATACGCGGCTCAACGGCGGCTAGGTGTAACGCGGCAAAGCCACCTCGCGAAGTGCCGCAGACTGCGACATGTTCTGGATCGGTGAGCTTTTTTGCGATCAAGAAATCCAGTGCGTTCTGAGCTCGGCTAATGAAGCCATTCATCAACGGTTCATCAGCATCCACACGACTGCGCCAGCCAGCGAGTCCCTCGGGTTCGCCAGCCCGTCGGTCTTGGCCATGGCAGGGCAGGTCCAGCGAAACACAAAGGTAACCTTGTTTTGCTAGAAACAAACCGCATTGCAGAAAATATTCGTTCCCCAGCGAATCTTCCGGAGTACTGGCTAAGATAAATAGCGTGGGGGCTGGCTCTGCATTGCCATCGCCTAAAATACCAAACGAAGTTCCTTGAGGCGTTTGGAGTGTTCGACGTTGCAAGACAGAACGAGTCCGATCTGGTTGCACTGGGGAAGCGAGACGTTTCTTCGACTGCTCTTCAGCAGCTACTAGAAAGCTAACAACTTCTGATCCCAGGCCGGACATTGTAGTATTTTCATGTTTGCCTCCTTCAACGATTTTGAGAACAGAGGTGCCTTTCGCAGCCTGAATTGCGTGGTGCAGGTTGACGCTATGCGACGACGAGACAGATCCATCGTTATTTCCGTGAATTAACATAACGGGAATTTGTCGCAGTTGATCGACACGTTCGAGAGCTGATCGAGTGCGATACGCGTCGGGCACTTGATTGGGTGTTCCTCCATAGGCGGAACTCAATAAAGTTTCAAAATCATGATTCTCTTTTGCCCAAATTGCGAAGTCTGTCATGCCCATGTGACTGATCACGGACCTGATTCGCATAGGTTGATGGAGCGCGTAGGCCAACGCCGAACCTCCTCCCATGCTTGTGCCTAAAAGGTGTATGTGTTGAGCATCGATCCGTGGATTTTTTGCCAGCTCGTTCAAGAGGTCGTCGAGATCCTGCATGGCCTGATCGTTCATAAAATGCGAGCGACCTAAGTCCGGCACGACAACGACGACTCCACGGCGATCTAGCTTATCACGCAAATCCTTAAACGCCGGATCGGCAAAGTTGTAATGAGCGATTGATCCTCCATGACCATATAAAGCAATCAGCAGTGAGTGGCGAACATTGGCAGGAGCGTTACCGGGAACATAGAGCACGTATTTTAAATCTCTTCCACTTGGCGATGTCAGCCGTTGCTGAGAAATGCGGAACTCAGCTAGCCCTGTTTGCACCTGCGCAATTAGCAGCATACTTATTACGGTTGCAAGCAGCTTGACGTGATTCACTGGGCAGATCCTTAAGCTAGGCTACTTGGTAGCTGTGTTACCTGGAGCCGAAGATTTTAAGTAAACAGCAAACAATTGCGGATCGACGTTTCCTTGATTAAGCACGATTCGGAGTCGAACGGTTTTGCCTTGCAACGCTTTCAGCTTGGCAGCGGGCCAAAGCACTTCGCATTCAAGTCCGCCTTGCTGCTTAACCGTTCCTGCATTTTTTCCGGAAAAACTCGGATGCAGTTTGAAATTAGCGTCGGCCACTTCCACGCGTATGTTACTTGCACCCTCGGCATTTAAACTAATCGAGCAATCGTCCTGTGGCAGCGTGATCGGAGCGGACCACACACTTCCCGAGGATTGTCCTGACACGATCCTGAGTGAACCCCAGCGATCTTTGGGCAATGTTGCCAGCGCTACTTCACCGGAGTAGTTCGAATCGCTCTCATATGTATTGAGCCATCGGCCATGGTAGATGCGTGTCTCATCACCGACGTTCAAAATACCGTTGCCCGACTGACACAGTATGGTTGGATAGCGTTTACCAGGAACAGGCGGCGCTGGTGAGTGCTCGCTACGAAGGAAAGGGTGACCCTTGACCGGTTCATGAAACTTGAGTCCGTCGTGACTAATTGCTAATCCGAGGTCACAGGATGTGCCATCTTCTCCCCATCCACGCTGGTGCCACAGTCCATAAAGACCGACAACAATATTTCCAAGACTGCTGGCTCCCACACCAAGATGAATTTGATCGTAAGGCCGATTCCAGGCCGCCCACACGTCATGCATGGCATTATCAGGCGGTTCCGGCAAAAGCAAGGAATCTGCTGGTTCGTCAACCCAACGCCGAAAGTCTGTCGAGACCCACGCATAAGCCTGTCGCCCGCGACCTCGTCCTCCCTCGCCAATACCCAATGCCTGGCCGTTAATGAAATAGCTGCCGTTGTGTCGGAAGAAGGTAGACTGCTCGATAAATTGATCTGGATGGGTGAACTCCCCGGCTGTCCATTTGACTCCATTCGGACTCGTTGCCGCTCGGGTAGTGAAATGCGAGCCATTCATCGCGTTATAAATCATCTTATAGCGTCGCCGTGGGTCTCGTTCAGAGTCGTCTTTGATCACCTGCACT
>CAZIGP010000520.1:0-4036 GCA_964538425.1 uncultured Pirellulales bacterium
GGCGCTCAGGTGGCCGAGCATGCTCGTCGTGCTAGAACCCGGTGTCTTGTACGCTTGATCGCCAACGACAGTTGTAATGGCCAGGGTTTCTACTTTATCGTTCACGTCAGTGCTAGTGCCGTGAGCATTGATGTAATTGACATCGTTCGGTGATAGACCGCAGTCGGCGAATGCCATTCGCAAACAAGCCGAGGCGCCGCGGCCCTCGGGATGGGTGTCGGTAATACGGTAGGCATCGGCCGTTGAGCCGTAACCCAGCACTTCACCCAGAATCTGCGCTCCGCGTGCTTTGGCATGTTCGAGTTCTTCGAGTACCAACATTGCCGAACCTTCGCCCAACACAAAACCATCACGATCGTTGTCGAATGGCCGCGAGGCTTTGGTCGGTGCGTCGTTGCGGGTGGAAAGGGCTGTCAGCAAATTGAAGCCTGTCACGCCGAACGGGTGAATCATGCTGTGAGTGCCGCCCGATAGCATCAAGTCGGCGTCGCCACGACGAATAAGTTCGCATGCCTCACCGATGGCTTGGCTGCTGGCGGCACAGGCGGTAAGGCAATTTGCATTGGGGCCTTGAGCGTTGAACATCGACGCCAAGTGCGCTGCTGGCATGTGTGGTTCTTGTTCTAGTTCCGACATCGGGTGCAGCGATTCGAGCCCTTCACGAGTAAACGCTGCGACGTCGAGTGTTTCGCCTTGTAGAGCCTGTGCCATCATACGTGTGAATGCGCCAAAATCTTGCTGGCCTTCACCGCTGCCCAGGTACACGCCAAACCGAGTGGGATCAAACTTACCATCGTCCAAGCCTGCGTTTTTAACCGCTTGCTTCGCAGCACCGGCAGCAAACCGTGTATGCCGGCCACGATATTTCCAACGATCAGGGTCTTCGCCCGCGTCGCCAATGTCCCAATTCTTAACCTCAGCAGCAATTTTGGTGGGAAACTTACTAGCATCAAAATGCGTGGTGTAGCCTACACCAGAATCACCGCGCAACAACGCCTTCCACATCTCATCGGGTGAGTGCCCCAGCGGCGTGATGCAACCAGTACCCGTGATGACAACTCTACGTTTCATGCAGCACCTTCAGAAAAATTGCAGCCAGCCGTGGCAAACTGAACTAGAGCCTCCCAAAAATCAGCCGCAGATCTCGTAGATTTTGCGGCTGAGAAGGAGATCAAACTATCGGTAGGATTCAATTTTTTCTAATCCGTTAATCCGCATTATCTGCGGCTCATCATTGCAACGTTCAATTACACGTTTATGTAGCTGCGGCCAATTGTTGTTGGGCAGGATCACTTTGCAGCATTCGTGGATGAACTTTCATTGGGTTGCCATCGGCATCACGACCGACTTCGTAAAGCTTCAACAACCGCAGCCACGAATATAAATCGTACGGCTCAAACAATTCAACTTTGTCGGTTTGCTCGGGCAGGTGGGCGAACAAAATTTCTGCTTCCGCTTGAAGCTGACCACCGATGTGGCTGGTCACTTGCGCTGTGGCACCGTCATCTTTAATATCGACCAATTCTGCGTGATAGGTCAGCACATCGCCTGGCCAAGCCTCAAAATGAAAATGTACTTTCCCCACTTTTGCCAGTACAACTTGCTTCACGAATCCATCGTATTCGCATGCCAGCAATCCACCAGTTTGGGCCATGCCTTCCATAATCAACGAATTAGGCATAATCGACGCGCCGGGGAAGTGATCGTGTAAATGATCTTCCGAAAGCGAAACGGTTTTCACAGCCGTTGCATTCCGTCCGCTATGAAACTCGGTGAAACGATCGATCCAAAACCAGCGCATGATGCTTATAGAAACCAGTTAGCGAAATAAAGCCTAAGATTTAATCCTTAAGCCTTAAAGGTAAATCAAAATACTCTGCAACCACCTACGGCAATTTGCCTTTAATTACTGCAATTTGCTCTGCACGTAGTTCACTAAATCTTGCACTGTTAGCAAATTACCGAAGTTGGTGACCTGCGGATTGGCTTCAAACTTGGTCAAATCGGCAAATGGCATGCGTTTCTTCAGTTGTGCGACGCCTTCAGCGGTTACTTTACCGTCTTGCACATATTCGGCATTGCTGAGAATGTCTTCGGGGAATAGTTCGCCGCGAGGAATTTTGATATTGAACGTCTTTTCCAAACGGAAAACGATGTCAAGAAAATCAATCGACTCAGCGCCTAGATCGCCTACCATGGTAGCTTCTGGCGTTACTTCATCATCGTCAACGCCCAATGCGTCGACCAAACAAGTGCGAACCTTCTCGAATACTTCTTCTTGCTGTGCAGGCATCGGTTAAGACCTCCGAAAGACAAACTCGTGTAATCGTTTGGGTATTAATAAGCCGGAATGATAAAGGAAGATTCCGGTGCAAATTGAAATGAATATTGATTTAGGTTGATGTTGCAGCCGCAATTTGTGTCGAGGCAACACTGCCATTGGTTAATGCCGCGGGCGTAGTTGTTCCGGAACGATATAGTAAATCAAACTGCAGACGCATTTGACGAATCACATGGGCATCGGCACTGGCGCAAACAGGGTTTTGCTCGGCCATGTTATAATGCGCGAGCACTAGCCGAGCACTGACATTCGTGCGACCATCGACCGTACCTTGCACCTTAAATTTGGTCTCGTGTTCGCTGCGACTCATAATTTCGGCAGTCACCGTGAGCGTTTGCCCCGGCTTAACAAAATCGGCGTACTTCACATTTCTTGCCTCGCGCAATACCACCATGCTGTGCCGGAAGTTATCGGTGGCACGCACTAACCACGCCCCGGCTTGTGTCATCGCCTCCAGCATAAATACGCCGGGCATGACCGGAAACTGAGGAAAGTGGTCGGCCAGATAGTCTTCGGCCAACGCCAAACCTTTGACAGCAGTGATACTTACGCCCGGCTTTATGTCGATAATCCGGTCGAGCAGCTTAAAACGCATATCTCCGATGACGCTGTGTGCGTCACGGTTCATGAACTAATTTGGGGTCAAAGCACAAACTTCAAAGTATAAGGGGCGGGGGGCGGGTCTACAACGGCATCAGTTGGCAGCGAGGCATGGTTTGCTGGCTAAAAAACAATGTAGAAAGGGAATAGGGGGTGGACTTTATCTCCTATTCTCGCCTGCTACCGTGCTCCAAAAGGCCAGAATTCTCGAAATCCAACGAACTACCAAATAAGAGGTCTCACACCATTTCGAATCTAGCCTGCCATGGTGGCAGTTTGCGTCCACCGGTAAATTTCGCTAGCTTCAACCTAACCCTAGGTGGCAATTGCACTAACGGTGGTGGCTAAGTGATTGGCACGGCCGTTGCAATTAACTACTGCTGGAACACAAGCTCATCTGCAAGCCTGCTAGCTAATAGCAGGTTCCTTTATCGTCTTAACCAACCTGAGGAGGTTCATATGGTCATGCGCGGCGTTCGTTTCAACCCGGTACACCAGTTTCGTGAAGAATTAGATCGATTAATGACCGGTGCGTTTAACACTCCTGGTGTTGCCACGGCAGCACGCATGGTGACTGGCCGAAGCTTTCCAGCGGTAAACGTTTGGGAAGATGGCGAGAACTTTTTTGTCGAGGCCGAGGTGCCTGGCTTAAAGTCGGAGAATTTAGAGATCACAGTTGTTGGCGATGAGCTAACGCTGAAAGGTGAACGAGCATTAGACGAACGGTTGGAAGCGACTTATCATCGTCAAGAACGTGGCGTCGGTTCGTTTTCCCGCGCTATCAAGCTTCCTGGCGAAGTGAACGCAGAGCGCGTTGAGGCGGCGTTGAACGATGGCGTGTTATTGTTGACACTTCCCAAAGCCGAAGCTGCAAAGCCGCGGAAGATTAAAGTGAACACGGGAGCATCCGGAATGTAATGAAGTCTCTGTCTAATTAAAGACATAGCAGCAAAATATTCGTTTTAAAATTCAAAAGGAGGCATTCGATGACTATTGAAACACCGGTGGCTGAAAATATTGCCACGACGGAATGCACACGTGGCGGACCTTATTATCGGCCGAATGTTGATATTCATGAGTTGGCGGATGAATTAG
>CAZIGP010000521.1:0-4033 GCA_964538425.1 uncultured Pirellulales bacterium
GCGCTCGAGGGTGGACACATGGTTGCGTCCGTTGGCATCGCTTACACTAACCGTCGCCCTTTTTTCTCTGGCTGTATTTTTCGTTTTCGTCGGCACGCTCGCGCAGGCTCGCCATGATGTTTGGTGGGTGATGTACCATTATTTCCGATCCATGTTTGCTTGGATCGAATTTCAAGTCTTTTTTCCACCGGCTTGGTTTCCTCATTTGCAAAATGTTTCCGGTGGATTTTGGTTTCCCGGCGGATTCCTCATTGGCGGCCTCATGGCCCTGAATTTATTGGCCGCGCACGGCTTGCGTTTCAAGGTTCAAGCCAAAGGTGCAAGACTCTGGAGCGGCGTGGCGGTAATCGGCCTCGGTTGCCTCATCACTTGGCTTATTATTTCCGCCGGTCCGGGTAAAGACGGTATGCAAGCCACAATGCCTTTTGGTTGGAAAACTATCTGGCAGATGTTTTTGATGGGAATTGCGGTGACGTGCGTTGGCATCGCCGCCTCGTTATTTTTCATCGATCCACAACGCAAAGCCGAACGAACAATCTTAATCAGCGTCGGAACATTGATCCTCGCTTTGCTTGCCGTGTTGCTGTTTGTTGTGGATGCCAGCAGTATTAACTCAGACGCCATGCTTAGTTCGATGCGAATTCTTTGGCAAGTCATCCAAGGAGGTTTTGCAGCACTCGTGCTCCTGGCCGGATGCATTATGGTGTTTCGCAAACGAGCGGGCATCGTGCTGTTGCACGCGGGTGTGTTGTTGCTCATGACCAATGAATTGGTCGTGGATACACTTCACAAAGAAACGTCGATGATGATTCGTGAAGGTGAAACGGCCAATTATGCCTACGACATGCGCACGTATGAATTGGCAGTTATCGACCCTCAGTTCAACGATACCGAGGATGACGTCGTCGTTGTGCCAGAGCAGTTGCTCCAAGAAAGTGCACGCGATGGCCGAAAGATTTCTCAGCCTAATCTACTACCGTTCGATATTACCGTCAAAAAGCTCTATGAAAATGCAGAAGTTGTAAATGCGAAATCAGGCCTCGAGTCATTAGCGACAGCAGGACTTGGAAAGGAAAAGGTGCTTTCTCCCCAGCGTCCTATCACTGGTACCGATTCGGAGCAAATTAATTTGCCGGGCGGTTATGTCGAGTTTTTTGAGAAAGACTCGAATCGTTCGTTAGGAACCTATTTGTTGGCCATCACTGCGGATGACCAAATGGTCAAAGTAGGCGACAAAGAATATCGAATTGCTTTGCGACTCGAACGAGATTACAAGCCTTATAAAATTCATCTCTACAATGTCGAGCGAGAAAACTACCCGGGTTCACTTACACCTAAAAGCTATTCTTCTGAATTTCAAATTACAGACGCTAGTGCAGGCGTTGATCGACGGGCCAAAATTCGCATGAACGAACCGCTGCGTTATGGCGGTGAAACCTTTTACCAATCCGGGAATCCAGCGACGAACATAACGATATTGTCCATCGTTTCGAATTTTGGTTGGATGATTCCTTACATGGCCTGCATGATTGTTGGCGTCGGATTACTGGCCCAGTTTAGCCTGGTACTTGCCAGATTTTTGCGCCGGCGTGAAGCCCCAGTTGTCAGCAATCGTCAGCAACCAAGTGCTCCTGCAGAGAATCGCAATTCGGGTGGATATTTCTTCGCGGCAGCTTTAGTCCTCTTCGCGATTGGTGCGCTGGTTTACACGGCGATCCCGCGAAAGTCTGTGGTAAACAAGATGGATCTTACCGCTTTTGGTGAACTGCCAATTGTGGCCGGTGGGCGTGTTCAGCCTATAGACACACTGGCCCGAAATACCTTGCGAATGATTTCATTGCGGGAAGTTTATGTGGACGCCGATGCCAATCATCCCTCAGCAATTAAGCAATTATTCGGACTCGATCAGTATCAACCCGCTGTGCGCTGGTTTCTCGACGTCATTGCCAGGCCGGAAGTTGCCGAAAAGCACCGTGTATTCCGGATCGAGAATCCAGACGTGCTGGCAATTCTTAAGTTGGATCGAAGAAAGCTATTTCGATACTCTTTGGAAGAAGTACTATCTGGGGCCAAACCGTTTGATAAAGAAATGGAGCGGCTGCGAACACAAGACGAAAGTCAAAATACCGTCTTTGATAAGAAACTTGTCGAATTGAACAATCGAATCAATTTGTATGAGCTTTTGCGTTCGGCATTTCTGCATCGACCGTTACCCTCGCTCGAACAATTGAAAGCCGATCCTGACAAGATTCAAGCTAATTTAGAGGCGATCGACCGGGCAATGAAAGCGATTCCTCAATTAGAACAGCGAATGGCAGAAATGACGGCGCCGTTGGCTGTTCCCGTGTTGAATCCAGAAGATCTAAAATCTCAGTCTGTTAAACCGCTCACGTGGGAGCCGTACCCGATTGCTTGGTTGAAAGCATATCGCCCACAAATGAGGAATGTAATTTTGCCGGATGAGAAGAAAGAGTCAATAAATCCTGCAGTTGTCGCTTGGGAAAGTATTATCGATGCCTATAAAGCTCAGGATGCTGAGAAGTTTAATCAAGCGGTCAAAGAGTATGCTTCCTTAGTTGGAAGTTTTTCTCCTGCACAACTGAACGAATCCAATCCTCAATTCGAATCTTGGTTCAACGCCTGGGGCCCATTTACGATTTGCCAGTGGCTTTACTTTACGGCGTTTTGTCTCTCAGCACTCGCATGGCTCGGTTGGCGTGTAGCTCTCAATCGTGCGGCGTTCTGGCTGATTGCGGTTGTTTTTGTGGCATACACCGTTTCCCTTTGCTTCCGCATGTATATTTCCGGAAGGCCACCAGTTACCAATCTGTACTCCTCAGCCATCTTTATTGGTTGGGCAGGAGTTCTAGCCGGGTTGATCATCGAGCGGGTTTATCGCTTGGGCTTCGGAAACATCTTGGCCTCGGTAGCAGGTTTTGCGACGCTGATCATCGCCGATAAGCTCTCGTTGGTATACGACTCTACAACTCGAGGCGATACCGTCGGGGTAATGCAAGCCGTGCTCGATACACAATTTTGGTTGGCTACCCACGTTACCTGTATCACGCTGGGATATACCGCGACTTTAGTGGCCGGACTACTAGGATTGATCTACATCATTCGTGGTGTGGTGACGACTTCGCTCACTGTTGAGGAAGGAAAGAGCTTGGCTCGTATGATGTACGGCACCGTTTGTTTCGGAATTTTCTTTAGCTTTGTTGGTACCGTTCTTGGCGGACTCTGGGCCGATGACTCCTGGGGACGCTTCTGGGGTTGGGATCCCAAAGAAAACGGAGCCCTCATTATCGTCTTGTGGAATGCGCTCATTCTTCATGCCCGCTGGGACGGCTTGGTGAAAGATCGTGGTTTGGCTGTACTGGCAATTGGTGGCAACATCGTTACAAGTTGGTCTTGGTTCGGTGTGAACCAACTTGGCGTTGGTTTGCATTCTTACGGCTTCACTGAAGGCGTGCTTGTGGCACTTGGCGTGTTCTGCCTTAGCCAAATTGCAATGATTGCGATGGGGCTATTGCCGCTAAAGTATTGGATGAGCAATCGAACCGTAGCTAGCGCGGCATAGAACCAAAACGCAAGAGGCGAATCTTTTCGCCAAACGAATTTCTTGGACAGAACGTTTTCAAAGCCGTAGCTGTAATCGCATGGCTTCAGATGGCGCGGCAAAGAAGTCGAAGTTCTTAACTTACGACGCTAGGAATCCAGCCAGCCTAAAATCGTGATTAGACCCCCACGGCAGATTTGCGAACACCGACATAGGCTTGGCGAGATTTCATGCAAATAGCGCGAAACACGTCAGGGTATCCCACGCCCTGAACTCGAAATGTTTCGACATTCCCCAGTTTGAAAATTAAATCGCCGGCTGGATACCAACCTTGCCCCGGGCGAACTTCAATTTCAATACGATCGAATCGATCCAAGTCAACAAACATCTCTGGTCGAAACTTAGGGCCCTTTTCCAAAATTACACGGCGATTGGTTAGCCGATAGCGCTGGAGGTTCCAAGGAGCCAACATCC
>CAZIGP010000522.1:0-4022 GCA_964538425.1 uncultured Pirellulales bacterium
CATCGGCACCATGGGCGAAGCGCCCGAGGCATTCGTACTGGTCGAAACGACCGACGAAGTCGATGAACTAAAATTTCCTCCAGGCACCAAGTTGGCCTATCTCACCCAAACCACGCTTTCCGTGGATGATGCCAATCGAATTATTCACCGGCTTAAAGAACGCTTCCCCGAAATCGTCGGCCCGCCGAAGGAAGATATCTGCTACGCCACTCAAAACCGACAAGAGGCCGTGCGCATCATTGCACCCGAGGCCGATATCGTGCTCGTGCTCGGCAGCCAAAATAGTTCGAACAGCCAACGGCTCGCGGAGCTCGCCCGCGAAAACGGCGTACAATCCTATCTCATCGACGGCGCAGGAGACGTGAACCTGAAATGGTTCCGCGGCGACGAAACCGTGCTGATTACGGCGGGCGCAAGCGCGCCCGAATCCGTCGTGCAAGGTTGCATCAGCTATTTAAGAGAACACTTCGGCGCAACGGTCGAAGAACGTTCCATCCGCGAGGAAGAAGTTTACTTTCCGCTGCCGCGAGAGCTGCGCGTGCTGGCAAAATAATTGGTAGGAGGTGAATCCTTTCGCCGACAGACCTGATTCAAGCGATCGGTCAGGAAAGAATCCCCCTCCTACAATTTTCCACGCCAAAAATTACCCGTGAATGTAGCTCTTCAAATAATGGTTCTCACGGGACAATTCATCATGCTGGTGCTTCACCAAGTCGCCAATTGAAATCAACCCGACCAGTTGGCCGTCGTAGTTCAAAATTGGCAAGTGGCGAATGCGACGTTCGGTCATCAGCCCCATCGCATTTTGGATGCTGTCATCCGGCACACCGGTGACGGGGTGACGCGTCATGCAATCGGCCACGCGCAATTCTTCCAGCGGCGCTTTGCGTGCAGCACAAGCGCGCAGGATATCACGCTCGGTGATGATACCAACCATGCGGCAAGGGTCTTCGTCTTCGCAGACGACCAGCGAGCCGCAGTTGTTCTTCACCAACTTTTGCACCACATCGTCGAGTGTGGCATGAGGCGAAATACTTAGTACGTTGTTGCCTTTGTTCCGGAGGATTTCGTGCAAGGACATTGATCCTCTCCGAGTCGGCTGGCGAGACGAGTAAACCTCCCCCGAGGGTTCGCGGCAGCGCCAGCAGAAGCTTGCCGCAACTTTACAAGCATAGCGCATAAGGGCAGCCAGAGTCAAAGCGATTTTCACACTTTTGTCAGAAAAAGTAATCTGTGAAAAACTTCACAAACCCATCCCCTGGATTCGATAACATCAGATAGGCGGCAGTGTCGAGAAAAACGATGAAGTTTATGCGTGTTAAGTAAGCTGCGAGTGCCTATCTACCAGTGTGGCGGGCGATTGACCACTTCGGCCACAAGGCTTCATTCGCGGCCCTACCTGATAAGCCTAAGAGGATTTCGATGAAACGGTTTGCCGGCCGCTCTCTTGCGTTTGCAGGGTCTCGAGCCATTGCAATTCATCGCCTGGTGACAACCTGCTTAGCAGCAATCTTGGCTGCAAATTTCGACAGCAGCATGGCCCACGCCCAGCAGTTTGTCGTCCCAGGCTCCGGTAAAAAGGTCACCCAAGTCGGCGACGATTTTGAAGATCCCAAGTGGGGTTACCACTACAACAACCCAAAAAGCAGCGAAGAGAACGACAAACAGCAGCGTTTGCCCGGCGGCTATTCGACTAACGGTCGCTGGGGCGAAGGCCTGTTGCGAGGCCAGCCCGACAATGTCAAACGCGTGCCAACTCCGCCCGGTGGTTTGCCCGGTAGCGAAGGCTCGCTCCTGATCGCTTCGCTCCATACCGGCGTGCCCGGCGCATTCAGTGGCAAGAATGAACAAGACGACTTCATCGCCACCGTCAGCCGCCGGATGGGTCAGCAAATTTCGGTGAGTCAATCTCCCAGCGTTGTGGTGCGAGTTTACCTACCCCCTTGGGAAGAATGGGAACAGCGCCGCGGCAACTCGTTCGGCTTTCGCGCTGCCTGCCAGGCCTGGACCGTTGACAAGAAAAAGCAAAGCAGCGGCCTGTTCAAAACCAGCAGCAGCTCGTCGAAAAAACGAAAGCTGGAAACTTATTGGCCCGGCATGTTCATCCACTACAACACAGGCGGTGTTGGCAAAGACACGGCCGACTCGGCCACCTTGCTCGTGCGAGCCGGCCCCAGCGGCAACGACTTCCGTGGACCAGAAATCAAAGAAACCGGCTGGTGGACACTCGGCATGTCGTTCACTCCCGATGGCAGCGTGCACTATTTCGCCCGCCCAGGAGTCGAAAATCTAACCGCGGCCGATCACATCGCTTCGCAATACCCTTACGGCTTCCGCTGCGACCGCCTCGACACATTCTTCTTCGACATCGTCAACGCCAACAACGGCGATTGGTCGACGTCCTGGATTATCGATGATCCTTCGCTGTATTTATTGCGATAGCTTGTTCATCCTGCACTTCCGCTTTCCCGAACAACAATTGCAATGCGCGTTTTGCTTCTCGCCGAATATCCGGCTGCGCATCGTCAAGCAATTCGGTCAGCGGTCTTTCACCAATCGACCATCCCGCGCTTCCTAGCGAACGAATCGCTTTAATACGATCCTGCAGCGGCGCAACGGCATCTTTTGCTATTGGAATAACTTCTGCTTCGGCCGCCTCGGCAACCTCCGCCAGCGGCGGAACCGGCGGGCCAAACGCTGCAGTTGCTGCCCAGGCTTTCCAATCATTTTCAAGCTGCGCCAATCCATAGCCAAAGGCCATTTGACAAGCGGTGTCTATTGAACCGCGTCGTTGTAAAGCCTGCCAGAACTGCTGAAATTGTTGGTGCCGTTCTGCTGATGCCTCCTGCCCACACAAGTAGTCGACTAGCGAAACTAATTGATAATTCAATTTCAACAAACGTTCGTGATTCTCTGGTAACATATTGCCGGCGGGATTTTGAAAGAAAATCGCCAGTCGCTGTGAGAAAATACTCTTGAGCGGCAGCAGGGCACCTTCACGACGCCAAACCGAGATCATTCGTCGCCACGCATCACGTTTGCCCGGCTGACTCGACCAGGCCACATAGATATTGAGGCCAAAATTCAGCCAAAAACGTGACTTTCCTCGGCCTATTCCCAGTACGTGATGAATCAGCACGCTACGAACAGATAGACGCAAGGGAGTAAGTCTGCGGCGGAGCATTTCAAGCGACAAAAAGCCTTGATCGGCATACGGCCCTAAATAATAAGCGTATTGATCGGAATTAATTCTTGCCTGGGGAGAATAACGGTTGGCTGCTGCAGTTTCGGTAAACAGCAACAAAAGCAAGCAGCGTTCTTCACGGCATGGCACACCCGTCAGTTGTTCGACCGATCGACGGCAATCATCGAGGTCTTCTGCGATCGATGTGGCCGTTTCTGCCAGTGGCGTCAGTGAGTCTGTCCAAACAGTAATTGGGCCATGCTCTTCCAAGCGGCCTTCACTGGCTGCCGCTGTCCGCGCACAGGTAAGTGCGTGCTGCGTGTTTCTCAGCCGTCGTATCTTCGAGCGGCTAAGCCATGCCCGAATGACTGCAACCACGATTATCACGAACGTAAAAAGCAATACGTACAGTAATGCTACCCCTGAAATGGCCAATATTCCTTCAAGAACATTTTGCGATTTATTTAACTGCTTAAAAAACACCAGAAGAAAAAGCAGTGCACCAACTGTTCCCAATATCCGAATCAAACGCCATTTGGTCTTCTTCTGCTCTTGCCGAACCTGTTCGGTAGTGAAAACAAGTAATCGACAATCAGGGCAGCGAGGATCGAGAGATTTATCAATTGGCTTCCATGTTTTACCGCACGCAACACAAACGCGCAATTTATTTCGGTGGCGTAGATATGAGAATAAAATGAATACCACACCAAAAACGATGGACCACAGCATGATATTCCATGCCGAGAACGAATTGTCAAATAACCGTAGGATCTTGCCGTTGTCGTAAAGATCGATCGATTCAAAGTCTGCAATAGCAAGCGGACTGCCACCAGGAGCG
>CAZIGP010000523.1:0-4022 GCA_964538425.1 uncultured Pirellulales bacterium
CCGAAGGTTGCTTTCCAATCAGCCCATGGCGGCGTTTTCATCTCGCGTATGAATAGAATGTAATTGATGAGGCCGCTAATGAGCAAAAATGCAATACAGGCCATGACCACTTTGGCCCAACGCGAGCGAATTTGCTCGTGCAGCGTTTTCCGAGCGTCGTCGGCCAGCGATTGCACCGACGGCAGCAGAGCATACCGCATAAAAATCGTGCCGCCGACGGCTGTAATTGCCGCCACAATATGAAACCAACGCAAAATAAGTCCGAGCCAATTCATAAGAGTAAGTTAGTTTTAGATTTGGGAGGGTGGTTATAAGAGAAACCTAGTTTATCCCTGGTGCTCAGGCCAGGATAGGGGCCGAGTTTACCTAGATTTACTGTGCAATTGCTGAACGAGCTCGATTGCGAAATGATGGTCTTGCACTAAGCCATCTAATTGGGCGGCTCGGACTTCTCGCAATAATTTTGCGAAGATTGGTCCTCGAGGAATACCTAAACCGATTAAATCTTGGCCATCGATCAGCGGCAATGGATCGAGCTCTGATCGAGGGCGCTGTAATTGTTCGCGACAATATTCAGCGTCACTCGCATTGGCCAAACCGAGCCTTGCTTTGGCCGCATGAAGTTTAATCATTTCACCAGCGCCATCGGCTATCAGAATCGGTTGTACTTCCGACCACCGTTTTGTGCGAGCATCTGTTAAAGAGTTCTTATTTTCGAGTAACCACGCCAGAAGATCGATATCCTTGCGAGCTAGTTTCCAGCGCTGGCCGACAGTGTCGGCAAGACCATCGCTGGGCAAGTCATGTAATAAAGCGGCGAATGCTAACGAAAAAGTCGGATCTTCAAGTGTGTGAAGCAAGGCCAATGTTCGTGGCCAATCACAAATAGCACTAGCCTCGGGCAGAATTAGAAATAGCAGTCCTGTTGTTTGTAGTAACTCAATTGCCTTAGCGCGAGAAGAATGCACCAGCATGGTTTGCATTTCGCCGGCAATGCGCTCGGCACTGACAACTGTCACTTGACTGGCCATTTCGCTAATAGCCGCCAATGTCTGTCCTTCGATTGCAAAATCAAAAATTGCTGCAAAACGAATGGCTCGCAGCATTCGTAGCTTGTCTTCAGTGAATCTTTGTTTGGCATCGCCAATCGCTCGGAGCATGCGCAAATTTAGATCTGCCTGTCCGCCAACAAAATCGATCACTTGCTTTACGAGTGGGTCATAAAACATGCCGTTGATAGTGAAGTCCCGCCGCTTGGCATCTTCTTCAGGCGTACTGAACGACACGCTATCGGGATGCCGACCATCGCTGTAGGTAGAATCTTCGCGGAAGGTGGCGATTTCGATTTGCCCTGCTCCTCGGGGGCCGACAACAGTCATCACGCCGAATGCCGCCCCCATGCTCAAGGTGCGGCGATGCTTAAAAACGTGCTTAATCTCCGCCGGTGTGGCATTAGTAGCCACGTCGTAATCACAAGGCGTTCGACCCAGCAATTGATCACGCACGCATCCGCCAGCCCAATAAGCCTCGAAGTCGTGGTCGCGTAATTGGCGAACGACTTCAACGGCAAACGATCGTTGTTTGGCGGAGTTGATGGCAGTCACTTACGGATTTGAAAATTGGAAGGGAAAAATTATTGGCAGCGTTTACACACCCGTATTCAGTTTTGTCGTCGTTTGTATGGCATCTTCAACTTGTTGAATAATTTGTTGCCGTTTTACATCGTTCCATTCAAATTTGTATTCTTCAGAAAGCCTAAGAAAATGTACGACACATTCTACAGGCGGCTCTCCAAGGATTTGTTCGACAGCGAGGGCATATACGCCAAGCTGCAGTTCGTATTGTTTCGCGGCACTACCCAAATTCTCAGCGGAAACTTGATTGGTTTTATAATCAATCAAATGCCAGCAACCTTCGGCATCTTGATAAATGCAGTCGATGAAGCCTTGCAAATAATGACAGTTTAGCTTGGTGTTAAGGTTCACTTTCACAGCGTTTCCTCTGCCGTTTTTCGGCGGCCAAGTCAGCAGGAATTCCAGCTCTCGGTGAAGTTGCTTCGCTTTCGTCAATTCTTGAGCACGCGAAGAATTTACAAATTTGCCAACGATTATTTCGGCACTTTCGACATGCTGGTGCATTGAGTGGCGATTGATTTCGGCAGAGCGACGAATAATTGTGGCAACTTCCTGAGGCTTAGTAACATCGAACTTAGCCAACGCGGCATGCACTAGCGTACCCAGATCCGAGGCGCCTTCTACCGATGGTTGTTCGTCATTCTCGATCAAGAGTGTCGTGGCCGCAGTTTCCTCACGGGATTGCAAAGCGCCTGAGAGGCGAGAAACTGAAAATCGGCGACGCGCGGTTGGGTCGACCTCAATTGCGGCTGCAAGTCGGTTTTTGTTTTGGTGGCTGGAAGATTTTGCTGCTAACTCAACGACCTCGGCAATTTTCTTGTCTAGATTTTGCCACTCATGGGCTGCCTCAGGTGACGCGTCAATTTCTGGTAGCGTTGATGTTGTTTTTACGTTTGGTTCGGCATATCCTTTCGGCAGCGTGGCGAGGCAGCGCCCTTTTTCTAAATCAAATCGCCCGGCCAACAGTTTCATCCACGGTGATGACGGTGCGTGAATATCAAAAATGCTGCTTGAAAGCACAAGGTAATCGGCGGCACGCGTGGTGGCGACGTAAAACAATCGTAATCGCTCGGCTTGGTCTTCAACACTGGCCAATGCATTGTATAAATCAAGACCTGTTAGATGATCGTCCCCATCACGCCGCTGTGGCACTTTGACCAACGGGCCGAGTTGTGAGTTCCACACAGCGCCGCTTTCAACGCTGTGTGTGGCACGCTCTAGGTCGGGTACAAACACGACAGGGAACTCCAACCCTTTCGATTGATGGATTGTCATCAACCGCACGACGTTGGTACCTTCTGGGTGTGTGGCCGCCAGTGGTTCACGAGGCTGCTGAACGACGAATTCACTCAATTGCACGATAAAATCGGCCAGTCCCAAAATACCCGATTGGTCGAATGAACGTGCTCCATCCATGAGCTTTCGCAAATTTGCCAATTTGCGTTCGCCCATAAATTCAGCGAGTAGCACGGCGTCGTAACCTGTGCGTCGCATCGCTTCATTCAATAGTGCCGCGATGGGCAAGCGGTCTTTCAATTGCCGCAATTCTTTCAAAGTCGATACGGCAAATGCAGCTCGTTCGCGCTGCTCATCGGTCAGTTCTGTCGGCAATGGTTCATTAAATAGACCAAGTGCCAAGCCATGTTCGCTTCGGCTTAACCAATAAAGTGTTTCGTCGGTCAGCGCGAACATCGGGCTTCGTAACACGCCTGCCAAGCTCACTTCATCGGCGGCGCTCACCAGTGATCGCAGCAGATTGACCACGTCGTAGATTTCTTGCTGAGCGTAAAACGCATGACCACCGACCAGATAGTAGTCGATACCCCAGCTTCTTAGTGCTTCTTCATAGTACTGCACGTCAGAAAGTGCACGAAATAAAATTGCAATATCTTTTGATTGAACGGCACGCGGTTTGATCTCCTCTTTTGCGGCTTCGTCCCGAACCAACAGCTCGCCGTTATCTAGCATTTGTCGGATTCGTCGGGCGACGTGGTCTGCCTCTCGGCGTCGCGCTTCCGCTTTAGCGCCGGCCTCCGACTTTTTGAGGTCATCGCAAACAGCCCAAAGAAATTCTACAGCGGGCAGCGAGGTCACTTGCGAATGATGGGCTCGCAACGGTTCGTACTTCATTGCAGAATCGTTTGCTGACGAAAGCGCATCGCAAAACAGCGCATTGACAAAATCCAATATCGCCGGTTGGCTGCGGAAATTTAACGTAAGCGGTAGTTGTCCTTGTTTTGGTGTCTCGCGTTGCAGAGTGCGGAACACACTTGGATCTGCTCCGCGAAAGCGATAAATCGATTGCTTGTAATCGCCGACAAAAAACAATTTTCCGCGGTGTAGTTTCGGCCCGCAAAGAGCCTTGATTAGATCGACCTGAATAGGGTC
>CAZIGP010000524.1:0-4019 GCA_964538425.1 uncultured Pirellulales bacterium
GCGAATCGAAATTGGAGTTGCAATTCGATCTAGTCAACCTCGATCAGCTCGTCTCCGATAATGGCGAGCAAAAGAAACGCGTAGCTGAGCTTAAAAGCCTCATCCAAAAGCGCATCGCAGTGCTCGAGAAAAACTTGCTGCTTCGTCGTGATGAAGGAATGGAAGCCGCTGCTGCCAGTATTCAGAAGGGCGAAGGTAAAGATCTCATGGATCACATTCGCCATCGCATTGACCATATGAAACGGATTGAAGATGCATTGCTCAAGGAGCGTCAAGATGAAGTCAATCGATATTACCGCATCGCGTGGTTTTCTCATTCGTTAGCCTTGGCGTTAAGCGTCGGAGCCATTGTTGCCGCCTCAGCCTTGATACGTCGAGAACTTAACGCTCGTAATAAAGCGACCGAACTTGCTCACGAACAGAGCCAACGGTTATTAACGACGTTGACGAGCATCGGCGATGCTGTGATTGTAACCAATGCCGTAGGACGTGTTACTTTGCTCAATCCTGTTGCCCGAGAGCTTACAGGTTGGGGGGACGAATCGCACGGTCAGCCGCTCGATGAAGTCTTTAAAATTATCAATGAAGAAACTCGCAAAAAGGTGGAAAGCCCAGTCGCTAAAGTTTTACGCGAAGGGACTATTGTCGGCCTGGCAAACCACACGGTGCTGATTGCCAAAGATGGCAAAGAACATCCTATCGATGACAGTGGCGCACCGATCCGCAATGAAGAAGGACAAATTGTCGGTGTCGTGCTGGTCTTTCGCGACATCGCCGGCCGTAAACTGTTTGAAGATCAGCAGGCGGAGTCACAACGATTTCTGCGATCGGTGTTGGATGCGCTTTCCAGCCACATTGCCGTGCTTGATGAAAAAGGCGTGATTTTGGAAGTGAACGAAGCATGGCGGAAATTTGCCAGCCGAAACGGTTTGGAAAATCCGCTTTATTCCGTTGGCCAGAACTATCTCTCGGTTTGCCAGAGCGATGACAATTTTTGCACCGACCAAGATAAAAGCAAAGCTGCTGAGGCTGTCCAATGCATTCGTGACGTCATCGAAGGAAAAACCGATTCTTGCGATCTGGAATATCCTTGCCATTCCCCTACGGAGCATCGCTGGTTTCAGATGCGCGTCACTCGATTTCCCAGCCCTGGTCCGGTGCGTGTGGTTGTCGCTCATACCGATATCACGCATCGTGTGAAATCGGAAATTGAAATTGCGAGTTTGTATGAAGAATTACAACAAGCCGATCGACGCAAAGACCATTTTCTTGCCACGCTGGCTCACGAATTGCGCAATCCGCTGGCTCCGATCAGCAATGCTTTGGAGCTTTGGCCAGCACTAGAAAATGATCGAGCCGAAATGGAAAAATTGCGCGAAATGATGGGTCGTCAAGTTCAGCACATGATTCGACTGATCGACGACCTACTCGATTTGTCGCGAATTACCCGCGGAAAAGTTCAACTCCGGCCGCAGGTGGTTGAAGTAAAAACGCTGATTGATGGCGCGGTGGAGGCAATCGGCCCGTTCATTGAGCGCTGCGGACATCAGCTTCAGGTGGATTTGCCTCAAGAGCCGATCATGCTGGAGGCCGACGTGGCACGCATGGTGCAAGTAATCGGCAACTTATTACACAACGCTGCCAAGTACACTGGCCAGAACGGTAAAATTTCGATTCGTGTGCGATGCGAAAATAATCATGCAGTGATCCAAGTGGCCGATAATGGCCCAGGGATTCCTGATGATATGCTACAGCAGATTTTCGAAATGTTTACGCAGGTGGATCAAACGCTCGACCGTGCGCATGGCGGATTGGGCATTGGATTAACGCTGGCCAAGACATTTGTCGAATTGCACAAAGGTTCGATTTCTGCACAAAGCAATGGCCCGGGACAAGGCGCCGTATTCGTTGTCACCTTGCCTGCACTGCTGACAGAAACCAGCGGAGAATCAATTACCTCGCCGCAAACCGGCCTACGAAATACATCTGCCATTGCTCCGCATCGCATTTTGGTGGTTGACGATGTTCGTGCCTCCGCTCAAACCTTGGCTCTGATGCTGAAAGTCATTGGCCAGGAAGTTGAAATTTGTCACGACGGCGCGGCGGCGCTTGAAATCGTCGAAAAAAATCCTCCCGATGTCGTATTCCTCGATATCGGCATGCCACGCATGGATGGCTATGAAGTTGCGCGACGTCTTCGAAAGAAACCTCAATTTGCCCAATTAACGCTCGTGGCCCTCACAGGTTATGGGCAAGACGAAGATCGTCGTCGGTCGATTGAGGCCGGCTTTAATCATCATCTGGTCAAGCCAACTAGTCTTGAAACTTTAGAGCAGTTGCTAGCGCCAATTCCTTCCTCCTTATTTTCTCCGCCAGGTGGCGGCACGCCGTAAACTATAATGATGTAGCGTTCCAAAGAGAGTCACTGGGGCGCAAAGTCACGCATTGGTCAGGAATTTATCGGTGCATGTGCTCGATCGCAAAGTGGTTCGCGAGCTTTTTGCTTCCAAAGGCTTGCTGCTAGCCATCACTAGCCTAATTGCTGTAGGAGTGATGTGCTTTATCTACATGCGCTCGTCGTACAACAATCTGAACCGCGAGAAGGATAGATACTACGAACAATGCCGGATGGCGGACTTTTGGATTGATGTGAAAAAAGTTCCCCTGGCCGAGCTCGATGAAATTGCCAAGTTGCCGGGCGTTAGCGAAATTCGACCGCGAATTACTTTTTTTGCCACGGTCGATCTCGAGCGAGTGGCAGAGCCGCTGAATGGGATGGTACTGTCGCTGCCCGATCGACAGCAACCGATCATCAACGACATCGTGCTGCGGCGTGGCAGTTACTTTACCGATCGGCGGCGAAATGAAGTGATCGTGAACGATGCCTTTGCTCGCAAGCAGGGTTTGTTTCCCGGTCAATGGATTCATTTGATTCTCAACAACCGGCGCGAAGAAATATTTATCGTCGGTACGGCCATGTCGAGCGAGTTTGTGTACCTTGTCGGCCCCGGCACGATCACGCCTGATCCAGAACACTTCGGCGTGTTTTATTTGAAGCAAAGTTATGCCGAGGAAGTGTTCGACATGGATGGCGCGGCCAATCAAGTGGTTGGAGTCGTCGCACCTTCGTGGCGAGATCGTATCGACGAAATTTTGCGCCAGGCGGAATCGCGGTTAGACGATTATGGCGTTGCTGCAACTACGCCGCGCAAAGATCAAGCTTCGAATCGATTCCTTAGTGATGAAATCCGCGGCTTGGGTACCTTTGCCAATATTATGCCGATGATTTTTTTGGCCGTAGCCGCGTTGGTTTTAAACGTATTAATGACACGGCTGATCGACCAACAACGCAGCATCATTGGCACGCTGAAAGCCACCGGATATTCCAACGGCGAGATTTTCTGGCACTTCATGAAATTCGGCGGATTGGTGGGCTTATGTGGCGGACTCGTAGGTTTGCCGCTCGGGTATTTTATGGCCGAATTTATTACTTCGCTGTACCGGCAATTTTTCGAGTTTCCGAGTTTAGAAAATGTCGTTTACCCGGATTTGTATCTGACGGCGATTGGCATCAGCTTGGCCTGCGCGATTTTTGGATCGTGGCGTGGGACTCGCGGAGCATTGCAATTAAAACCGGCCGAGGCAATGCGCGCGAAGCCACCGGTTGCGGGCGGTCGTGTGTGGTTGGAACATTTCACAGGATTATGGCAACGTCTGAGCTTCGGCTGGCGGCTGGTGATTCGCAACGTGGTGCGGCATAAAGCACGCACGCTGGTGGGCATGTTTGCAGCATCGATGGGCGCTGCGCTGTTAATGTGCGGTTTCATGTTGCGGATGGGGATTGAATACATCATTGAATTTCAATTTGAAAAAGTGCTACGCAGTGATGTGGATTTGGGCTTCAAGGATGAACGCGGCTCGGAAGAAAAACAAGAAGAGAGATATTAACCAGGCGTCGATTACGCCGAGCCAACACTGGATCTAAGCTGCGAATTTATCAACGGCCCTAAACTGCGGAA
>CAZIGP010000525.1:0-4016 GCA_964538425.1 uncultured Pirellulales bacterium
AAGGGTGCTTCTAAAGTAAATGCCAAAGTCAGGGCTCGGCCTTGATGATTTTGAAGCATGTAATATCGCCATTGAATTGGCAGTTTTTCCGCCATTCCTACGGCCACGATCTTTAACATTCGTAAGCGTGACGGTGTCGCTGCCTCGGACGCCAACTCGAACTTTCCGAACATTTGGCCGAGGGCGTTTTGCACATCGGTCTGAAATTGCTCTAATTCGACGCCTTTTTCTAGTGCTTTTGTGGCCGGCATGATATTGCACTGGGCCACTAAATCGCCGCGATCGATGAACCGCATCACAATCAATTCAGGCGCATCGCCGACGATGTGCCAACGGCGATCGTAGTTGAAGCGGTAGCCTTTCGTTTCTGATATGTATTCGAGCGCTGGTGTTTCATCGTTTTGTGGTAGTTTGGCGTTTTGTACTATTTCGCTGGTCAGTAGTTTTGATTCAGGAAGAGGTGAAATTGCAAGTTTTAGCTTGGCGACAACATCGAGGCCTGGTGTGGCATATCCCAAACCGCGATCTTCTTTGATGGCCAACATCAAACTTGTTGCGAGACCTTTTTTGAGATCAAATGTTAATTTGCCTTTTAATTCGATCTGAGAGGCGACGCCTTTTGCAGCACCGCTCAAAGGGCCTTCAATTGTGACTTCAGCTATATCATTTTGCACATCTACCAAACGGCATTCGACATCGGTTTGAGCAACCGCGTCGAGCAATAATATTCGAGCCAAGGTGACGTCTGAAGGCTTCCATTTATGGCCGATCTCGACACTCTCCTGCGGAAGTAATCCATCAAGAATTAATGTATTGGCAGGAATTTCTACTAAGTCGAGCTCGTCGCGTGTTAAAGAGCCATTGGGTGAGGAAACCGTCACATCCCGCTCACCTGCCGAAACGGCGATTAAACGCCGACCTTCGCGCAATTGCGGCTTGTCCATTTGGCTGGCTGCTTTGATGACAGCTCGAACGTCGTCGTACCAGCGGATGGCCAATCGATGGCCTGTACTATTACCGTCATCGAGTCGTTGTTCGTCGTAGCCAAATTGAGCTACGACGCTCATGGGGACTGGCTCGACCTTTTTGTCTGCCGCGACTTTTAAGTGGCCGCCCACTTCGAGATTCACAACCACGCGTATCGGACTACCATCGGGCTTGGTCGATTGGAGTGAAAACTTTTCACCCGCCAGAAGAACTTTGCCTGTGCAAGCAGCACTAACTATGGCAAGGACGATGAACGCATTTTTGCAACAAATCATGGAATCCCTTCCGGTTATTTCCCATTCTGGGAGAGCTTCGAACAGATAATTAGACACTTAGGAAGACAGGCACATGCTTTGCACATATTTCGGTCACCTGTCAAAACCTGTGGTTTAAAAGGTGACGATTTAAGCCTTCCCGCGGATTTTAAGGGGTATTTCGGTAAGATCGGCGAGAAGCCTGATGCTGGTTGAAACCTTCAGTGGGTGAAATTATTTGTAAAGCCTTTCCGACGGAGCCCGAAAGATTCAAACTACGCCGTAAAAGTGATGTAAAGTTTTAAATAGCAAGCACATAGGAATTGTGCTGACTACTTATCCGAACCATTTCGTCGGTCAAAATGTCTAATAACTGTAGCAAAAATCGAAATTCAGATAGACCATTGGACACTTTGTTTCGTACAAAAGTAGGTGCGCTTTTTCCAAATTCCGCATGGCAAAGGCTTTAGCAGCGTTTTAAAGCGCGTTTTGCGGGAGTTTTAGATAGCATTAAATGACAAAAGGCGTGACAGAGCCAGCATTGAAAGCTGGGCTAGCAGCGGAGTCGGGCAAAGGAATCGCAGGAACACCGATTCAGACTGGACACGAAGGAGGCATCTTATGAATAGCAGCTATATCAATCCAATTTTGAAGCAATTACGAGATCAGCAAATTCGCTTTGCACCTCGTGACAAGCAATTGGAACAAGCCAATCGTGCGGAACGATTATTGACTGAGATCGACACAGCGCGCGTTTATCCGTACGATTACCTATGCTATCGAATTACGGATTTCCGGCCTACCTCATTTCAAAATGCAAAACTGACGGGTGAGCAAGCCAGTCATGATTTGCGACTCTTCGTCGAAGACTTGACGGAAGCTGCTGCCATGCCGGCAGAGGATGCAGGCGAAGAGGTCCTCACCGTTGAGGCTTTAGCCCAAAAATTCAATGTTTCGACAAAGACGATTTCTCGCTGGCGTCAGCAAGGATTGGTAAGTCGTCGATTTGTCTTTGACGGCCGCAAACGCCTTGGCTTCTTGCGTAGTTCGATCGACCGTTTTGTTGGTGAGAATACCGAGCGTATTCGTCGTGGATCGAACTTTAGCCAGATGAGTGAAGAGGAGCGAGAAGAAATTGTTAGCCGCGCTCGTCGCTTGGCTTCTGCAGGCGGTTGCCCTTCGGACGTTGCCCGACGGATTGCCAAGAGAATGAATCGTAGCATTGAGACGATTCGCTACACACTCAAGGAGTTTGACGAAGAACACCCTGAATTGGCGATTTTTCCGGTTAATGCTGGTCCGTTATCGGATGAAACCAAGCAGAAAATTTACGAACAGTTCCGACGTGAAGTCCCGGTCGATGAGCTGGCCAAGCGATATTGCCGTACCAAGACAAGCATTTATCGCATCGTGAACGAAATGCGTGCAAAACGCATTTTGGAACTGCCGCTTGATTACATTTCGAACCCCTACTTCGGCCGTGAAAATGCCGAGAAAACTATTCTCGGGCCAATGCCTGAAGCGGAGCCGGTTCTTAAAAAAGCTCGACTTCCTTCGGGATTGCCGCCTTATTTGGCTAGTTTGTACGAAGTGCCACTATTGAATCGCGAGCAAGAAGGTTATTTGTTCCGCAAGTTCAATTATTTGAAGTTTCGTGCAACGCGGTTGCGAAATGAACTCGATCCAACTCATGCTCGGAGCAGCCTGATGGATGAGATCGAGCGGCTGTACGATCAAGCCGTTGCGGTGAAAAATCAAATCGTGCGAGCCAACTTGCGACTGGTGGTTTCGATTGCCAAACGCCATGTGGGGCCGAGCGATAACTTTTTCGAACTGGTAAGCGACGGAAACATGTCGTTGATCCGTGCGGTTGAAAAATTTGATTATGCCCGTGGCAACAAATTCAGTACCTATGCCAGTTGGGCGATTATGAAGAATTTTGCCCGCACGATTCCTGACGAACTTCGTCGTCGTGATCGATTCCGGACGAGCCAAGCGGAAATGTTCAGCGCCGCGCCTGATTCGCGAACCGATCAATACGGTCAAGAGTCAGCGCAATCGCAGCGTGTGGCACAAATTGGTCGGATTTTGGAACGACTTGACGAACGAGAGCAGAAGATTATCATCAATCGCTTCGGTTTAGATCACTCTCACGAACCGCTCACTTTGAAAGAAGTGGGAGAGGAAATGGGCGTGACGAAGGAGCGAGTGCGACAGATTGAAGCTCGAGCGCTCGCGAAACTTCGTCAAGCAGCCCAGGAAGAGAAGATCGAAGTACCGGGGGAGTAGTCGAGATTGCCTACTCCGCTAGTTCCAATTGAACCGCCATCGGTTTGAAGCGTTGGTGGGGAATTATTGTCCTTTTAGTGACGCCCTGCAGTTTTACCAAAAAACCTGTGGGGCGATTGTATTTTTGACGTTTGTCGGGTGCCCCTAGCTAGGGGATCTAACCAAAAAGGAGGAGGCGTCAGGCAGGCTTGGGTTGAGAAATGGGGCGAAAAGGTTGGGTTTGCGGGTATTTGCTGTAGGATCGGCGAAGTTTGCTATCGCCGGTGCAAAAACCGCGCCTTGCCATATTGCACGGTTGCCCAAGACTGCTATATTTACTGGTTTTCAGTGACCCTCCTCGCAGGCTAGCGTAGCTCAACCGGCAGAGCAGCGGTTTTGTAAACCGCAGGTTGTGGGTTCAAGTCCCTCCGCTAGCTCGTCGTTTGACGCCGCGAGACGATACGCGTGTACACTAGGGGGGTTTCCCGAGCGGTCAAAGGGGCCAGA
>CAZIGP010000526.1:0-4016 GCA_964538425.1 uncultured Pirellulales bacterium
ACGAAATGATCGAACAATTTGCCGATGGCTTGCCGCAGTGTGGTTGCATCTTTTACCGCGATGCCAGTTGCACGCTGCAATCGTTCCGGTACGGTAGGTTTGGCCAAGTGAAACACCAAGTCGTCCGTTCGCAAACACGGGATGAACACCTTGATATCAAATCCAGCAAGCGTGTCGTCGAAATCGTTGGTGAGAAACACGGCTTCAAGCTTTGATTCCTTCATGACCGTCTGTGCCCAATCCGGTTTTGTCATCCGTTCGTGGGCAAAGTTGTACATCGACTCCCAGTTTTGAAGAGTCAGGCGGTCATCCTTGAAACCTAATAGCGCTTGGGCCATTTCGATGAGCCAACTGTATTGAATCGTGTTCTCCAGCGGGGCAATGCCAGCCACCAATCGAGCGACCTTTTCCTTACCAGACAGTCCTGGCTCCTCGATTTGTTCCCGCGGCACCCCTGCCGAGTGAACCAGCTCGGTGTAATAGTGGTAGCCCAAGATATCGGCCAGGTTGTTTGAGGCCGGCTGTAAGGCATTGATGTGGGTATGAGGGTCGATCAGCACCAGGCTATCGAGCTGTTCAAATAACCGCTGACGGAGAGCTTGCGACATGGCAGAGAGGATAGGTGGAGATTTTGGTGAGTCAAAAATCCGTGTTAAAGTCAACCGCGGCTGAAAAATCAGAATTGGCAACCCATTTCATACCAAATCTTTGCGACGATTGCGAATGGGTAAAACGCCTTAAATTGGCAGTAACCGCCGAGGCATTGGCTAGATCTAAATTCTGATCAGTCTCTAACAATTCCCTAACAATCAGTCCTTAGATTGTGATTTTGAATTATTGGCTTCAGAACTGTGCTCTCGTGTGTGCACGCTGCCTATTCAAATACTCTTTCACACCACCATTTCACCTATGCCCCAATTTCGCGCACGGATTGCTCTACCTTTGCAGTTGCTTTGTTTTTCTTGTTTGTTTGCTCTTGGCTGTGACAGCACTAAAACTCCAAGCGACAATGTTGGAACTCAAAGTCCGTCGAAAGAATACGCTGTTTCTGTCGACCTCGACAGCATCAAGCCTGACGCGCTAGTAGCGATTGATGGTTCGAGTACTCTGTTTCCAGTTACTGAAGCGATTGCCGAAGAATTTCAAACCGCGATGCGTGGAACGGTACGAGTGACCGTAGGAATTTCTGGCACCGGTGGCGGATTTAAAAAGTTCTGTCGGGGTGAGATCGATGTCGCTGATGCGAGTCGGCCGATCTTGGCCAACGAAATGAAATTGGCCAGCGAAAACGGCATCGAATTTATCGAGCTGCCAGTCTGCTTTGATGCACTTACCGTTGCTGTGCATCCGGAGAACGATTGGGTCGATTCAATCACTGTTTCAGAGCTGAAAAAGATTTGGGAGCCAAGCGCGCAAGGAAAAATTACCAAGTGGAATCAGGTCCGCTCCGATTGGCCTGACAAGGAACTAAAGCTATTTGGCGCCGGCTCTGATTCAGGTACGTTCGATTACTTTACCGAAGCCACTGTTGGTAAAGCAAAATCGAGCCGTGGCGACTATACAGCAAGTGAAGACGACAACGTTCTAGTGCAAGGGATCGAAGGCGACAAATATGCTTTGGGCTACCTCCCTTATGCCTACTACGAGCCACAAAAAAGTCGCATGAAAGCATTGGGCATCGACGCCGAAAAAGGTGTAGGGCCGATGAAGCCAAGCATGACTGCAGTGCTTGAAGGGAAATACAATCCGCTATCACGACCGCTCTTCATCTATGTCAATAAAAAAAGTGCTGAACGTCCTGAAGTAAAAGCATTCGTCGATTTCTATCTTGCTCACGCCAAAGAATTGTCGGAAGAAGTTCACTACTTGCCTTTGCCTGATGGAGCATACCAAAAAGGTAAGGAGCGATTTGAAAAACGGCAAACAGGTTCTGGTTTTGGTGGAGTGCCCGAGGTAGGGGTATCAGTGGAAGAAATTTTGAAACGTGAGCCTAAGTCAAATTCCCCTTCAGAAGCCAAGTAATAATCGCAGCGGCATAAACTGCGTCGCTACAAGTATCAAAGAAATCTTTTCATGGCCCACGAGGTTGCCTTAAATCCTGTCCAGCTAGTACGCACCGATCCTGTAGTGCGCTTGATTGCCAAGCGCCGTATCGCAGATCGAGGCATTGGCTTGTTGTTGTTGTTGGCAGCGGTTTCTTCGATCGCCATTACTGTCGGAATTGTGGGAGTTTTACTAGTCGAGTCATTTGCTTTTTTTCGACACGTTTCTCTCTGGGAATTCTTTACAGATACGATGTGGGCACCGTTGTTTGCGATGCCCCGCTATGGAATTCTGCCTTTAATCTGTGGAACGTTGGCCACCACACTTGTTGCCTTACTCGTTGCATTGCCGATTGGCACAACGGTTGCCATTTATCTCAGCGAATTTGCCCCGGCTATGGTGCGAGAGATTTTGAAGCCCATTTTAGAATTGCTAAGCGCTGTGCCTACGGTCGTTTATGGCTATTTTGCGCTGCAATTTGTTACTCCGCTGCTGCAGAAAATTATTCCGGGATTACCGACGTTTAATATGCTCGGGGCGGGCATCGTCATGGGAATTATGATCATTCCTTACGTTAGTTCGCTTAGCGAAGACGCCATGCGCGGAGTTCCGATGTTGTTGCGAGAAGGTTCCTACGCACTGGGAGCTAATCGCTTGTTGACAGGATTACGTGTGGTGTTCCCCTCTGCATTTTCTGGCATCGCGGCAGCCTATATTCTGGGGATTTCACGTGCCTTAGGTGAAACGATGATCGTCGCAATAGCGGCTGGAATGCAGCCGAATTTAACCATCGATCCTCGGCAGCCAGCCGAAACGATCACAGCTTACATCGTCCAGGTCAGTTTGGGAGATTTGCCACATGGAAGCATTGGCTATCAGTCCATTTTCGCGGCGGGTCTTGTACTGTTTTTGATGACGCTCGGTTTCAACATTCTGGGCTATTACCTGCGGAAGCGCTTCCGCGAGGCTTATTAAGATGCACGATGTGCAACAAATCATTGCGCGACGGAAGCGGCAAGACTGGCTATTTAACATAGTTGGAATCGTTTGCACATTTATTGGCATTGCTACATTGGCTGCATTATTGGCCGACTTGGCCTATGACGGTTTGTCTCGGATCGATTGGCAATTTCTCACTTCGTTTCCATCAAGACATGCTGGTAAAGCTGGAATTTTATCGGCTTGGGTAGGTTCGTTAGCAATCATGTTTGTTACCGGCGCAACGGCCGTACCATTGGGTGTTGCGGCCGGAGTTTATCTAGAAGAGTATGCCAAGAAGAATTGGCTGACCTCAGTGATTGAAATCAACATTTCTAATCTGGCTGGTGTGCCTTCGATTATTTATGGATTAATGGCACTAGGTTTGTTTGTTTACATGCTGGGTTTAGGACATAGTTTGCTGGCCGGTGGTTTGACGTTGGCAGTCCTAATTTTGCCCATTGTGATTGTCGCCACACGCGAGGCGCTGCGTACAATTCCGATTCATATTCGCGAAGCTGCCTACTCGTTAGGTGCAACGAAGTGGCAAGTGGTGCGACATCATTTGTTGCCTTACTCGGCCGGTGGCATTGCCACAGGGGTGATTCTGGCACTATCCCGTGCAATTGGTGAAACCGCGCCACTGATCACCATTGGAGCACTGACATTTATTGCATTTTTACCCGGTTCACCCATTACGAATGAGTTCCCATTCGTTAGTTTCCATTGGCTTGATTCGCCTTTTACGACTCTGCCGATTCAAATGTTTAACTGGACTTCTCGTCCCACGGAAGATTTTCACATTAATGCAGCGGCGGCGGGCTTGGTATTGATTGGCATGACATTAACGCTCAATGCAATTGCGATTGTCGTTCGATATCGAGCTCGCAAGAAGATAAAATGGTAACGAGGAATTTATGAATGCCGTGAATGAAAAACGTGTAGTTGTGCAACCGCAATCGGCTCCGCCTCGATTTTCTATCTCCAACATGGCT
>CAZIGP010000527.1:0-4010 GCA_964538425.1 uncultured Pirellulales bacterium
CCCGAAAATACCGCGGAAGGCGTCAAGGTGAATATCGTCGTTCCAGGCACACCGGCCGCACTTGCAGGGCTGCAAACCAACGACGTCATCACCAAAATCGATGGCCAGTCAATTAGTAGCGCCAAAGCTTTAGTCAACGAGGTACTCGCTAAAACAAAGCCTAATCAGAAAATTGAAATCGATATTTCGCGCGATGGGAAACCGCAGCAACTTTCAGCCACGCTAGCTCGCCGACCGCTCGAAGTCATTCGGCCTGAAGTGCTGGAAAAAGGCGCGAATATTCCCAAGCGTCTCGACATCGTAGAGCATGGCAAACACGATCCGTTTTCATTTTTACTGACGCTACAGCAAATCGATGAGGAAAAAATCCTAGTGGATGAAGTCAACGCCGAGCTAGCTGGCGTCCAAATGCGGAACTTCAATTGGGCCGGCAAGCAAGTTGACGCCGACACCGTCGAATTTACCAAACCGCTTACCAAGTTCGGCTTAGAAATTGTAAAGCGATACAAAATTGCCAAGAAGGCAGAAAATAAGCCGGGCTATAACCTGACGCTAGACGTCGAGCTACGCAACGTGGGGAGTGGGCCGCGCAAGGTAGCGTATCGGCTTGATGGCCCGACTGGATTGCCGACGGAAGGCTGGTGGTTCAGCAGCCGAATATCACGTACTTGGAGCGGTATTGGCGTACGTGACACTGCGCTGTTGTTGCAAAACCAGTCGCCGGCGCTGATCAGTCCCATGCAAATGGCGGACGGCAAACTCAGCAATCCTCTTGCCGAAAATCCGGCACTGCTGGCGTATGCGGGGGTCGATGCCCAGTTTTTCGCCGCCGCTTTACTACCTGAACCCCAAGAAAAACGTCCTTTCTGGCTGGCCGAAATTCAAGCCATTCTGGTCGGTAACCTGCCGGCCGATGCAGCCTACCGAACACTGGGTGATATTTCTTGTCGATTAGTAAGCATTCCCGAAACGCTCGAACCTGGTGGTGAATCGCTCAAGCACACTTACACGGTTTTTCTTGGCCCTAAGCAACCCGATTTATTGGCTAGCTATGGTACGCCTACTAATAATCTGGGCGAGTTGATTTACTACGGTTGGCCAATTTGGGCATTCTTTGCGCGGTTGCTCACTGGATTGTTGCATGTGTTCTACAGCATCGTGGGCAACTATGGCATTGCCATTATCATGCTTACGGTTTGCGTTCGGGCTTGCATGTTCCCGCTGTCGCGCAAGCAAGCGCTGGCTGCGCAAAAAATGCAAGAGCTGAAGCCTGAGATGGATAAGATCAATGAAAAATATAAAGGCAAGCCAGAAGATAAAACTCGGGCGATGCAAGAACTATGGCGGAAGCATAATTACAACCCGATGTCGGGTTGTTTAATGGCTTTTGTGCAACTGCCCATTTTCTTGGGTCTTTATCGCGCGTTAATGGTCGACGTAGAGCTTCGACAAGCACCGCTATTGGGCGAAGCCGTTCGCTGGTGCTCTAACTTAGCTGCACCGGATATGCTGCTGGATTGGAGCGGGTTTATGCCTAACTTCATTACTGCATACCGTGGGTTTGGCTCCTTGGGCCCTTATCTAAATATCTTGCCGCTGATCACTGTTGCCTTGTTTATATGGCAACAAAAGATGTTTATGCCGCCGGCGACTGATGAGCAAACACGGATGCAGCAGTCGATGATGAAATACATGATGATTCTCATCGCATTTATGTTTTACACCGTGCCCGCTGGATTGTGCATTTATTTTATTGCATCAAGCCTCTGGGGCATTGCGGAACGAAAAGTATTGCCGAAGACACTCGGGAACAAACCCAAGGGAGACGGTCCTTCGGCAATTGCGAAACTGATCGGCAAAACAGACACCAATGGAACTGATATTGCCGAAGCACGTCGAGAACGCCGAAAGCAACGGGGCGGAAAATAATCGACGCGGTGTATCGCGCTCTAGAGTAAGGCCTTATTTCCAGAGCATAATGAGCATATTCACATGCTCTCTCTTGATGACACCATTGCCGCGATCGCATCAGCCTCTGGTAGCGCGGCACGTGGTCTTGTGCGACTGAGTGGCGGTAATGTTCTCGAAGTCGTCTCGCGGTGCTTTCGACCCAACGACCGGACTGTAGGTTTTTCAGATATCGAGACGCCTACTGCGGTTGAGGGCCATGTGTGCGGACCCCAAACGGCCGACCCGGTTAACTCACTCCAAATTCCTGCCACACTATTTCTATGGCCAACGACACGTAGCTATACGCGGCAACCGATGGGAGAGTTTCACACCATCGGCTCGCCACCTTTGCTGGATTTACTGCTGCGAACGCTGTGCACTGCAGGAGCACGGTTAGCCCAGCCTGGCGAATTTACACTGCGAGCATTTCTCGCCGGGCGAATCGATCTAACACAGGCTGAAGCGGTACTAGGTGTGGTTGACGCTGCTGACCGCCGTCAACTGGATGTAGCGCTTGCGCAACTTGCCGGTGGGTTATCAAAACCATTGCAACAATTGCGCGACGATTTGCTCAATTTGCTCGCCGACTTGGAAGCGGGACTCGACTTTGTTGAAGAAGATATTCGATTTGTCGAAAAGCAAGAGTTAGACACGAGGCTCGCTAATGCGGCCAGTCAACTTGATGAACTGCAACAACAACTCCATGAACGTAGCGATGCCAACCGATTGCCACGTGTGGTCCTTATCGGCTGGCCTAATGTGGGCAAAAGTAGTCTTTTCAATGCACTCGCTAGTAAAGCTGCCGCACTCGTTTCTCCTCAAGCTGGGACTACGCGAGATTATCTTTCAATGCACGTTCGTTGCAATGAGCTGGAAATTGAATTGATTGATACCGCTGGAATCGATGCCAACGAGCAAACTTTGCCTATCGACCAAGCCGCGCAAGCTGCCGCTGTAGGACAACATTGGCAAGCAGATCTTCGCGTGTTATGCCTCGACATTTCTCGACCGATGAATGCGTGGGAACGAGAAAAGCTCGCCAACGAAAACACGCTGGTGGCATGGACAAAGTGCGACCTTCCCACCGAAAAAATGAACCTCCACAATAAAAAGGCTGAACTGGCATTCGCATCGGATTCCTCAAAAGCGCCGCTACGCGACGCAGTTTTTACAAGCAGCCGCAACGGCGAAGGTTTGCTGAAATTGCAAACCGCAATTGCCGCGGCACTTTTACGCCAGCCTAGCGAATCCAGTGGGGTTGTCGGAACCGCAGCGCGCGCTCGAGAAAGTATTTTGCTCGCCTCGAATAGCATCGCCGACGCACGGCAGCTTGCTCAAGCTACCGAAGGTGAAGAATTTATCGCTGCAGAAATCCGAACGGCACTCACGGAACTTGGGAAAGTTGTAGGAGCTGTCTACACGGATGATTTGCTCGATCGAATTTTTAGCCGCTTTTGTATTGGGAAATAGAATTTCCCAATACTTATATCCGGGCAGTGATAAACGTCGGATTTCTTAAGAACTTCCGATCAATACACCTGCTAAAAAAACGACGATGCCGCCCACAATGACTTGTAACACCGCCATGCTGAAGCGAGTTTTCATATAGCGATGTCGAATCCAAGCGATTGCCAAAAGCTCAATGGTAACAACAACGCTGGCAACGATTACTGCGGTGCGAAAGCTTGGAATGAGAAATGGCAACGTATGGCCAATACCGCCGAGAAAGGTCATCAACCCTTCAATCAAACCACGTAATAGCGGCCGGCCACGGCCGGTTAACGTTCCGTCGTCGGAAAATGCCTCGGCAAAGCCCATGCTAATTCCCGCGCCTAACGAGGCAGCAAGGCCAACCAAAAACGCTTTGTTAGAATCGTGGGTGGCAAACGCAGCCGCAAAGATGGGGGCGAGTGTGGAAACCGATCCGTCCATTAACCCCATCAAACCAGGTTGCACCACTTCGAGCAGGAAGTGACGAGTGTCTTCTTGTGGCTTGGGTTGGGTATTGCTCATTGAAAGAAATCCAGACAAAAACGGCTTTCAAAACTCTACACCTGTTG
>CAZIGP010000528.1:0-3997 GCA_964538425.1 uncultured Pirellulales bacterium
CCCTCGCCGGAGCCTAATTGCATTGCCCGTCCCACTTCAACGGTGGTAGCCCAATCGCTCGCGATGCTCAACGGCGAATTTGCGATGCGGATGGGGTGTGAGTTTGCCAAACGACTGGAGCGCGAAGCGGGAAACGATAGTGGTAACCGAATTCGACACGCTTTCCATGTAACGATGAGCCGGGAGCCATCCGAGACAGAACTCGAACGTTGCACTAAGTTTTTAACGAAGCAAACCGCTCTGCGAGCTGACCAGGGAGATAGATCTCCCGAATTCACTGCGTTAGCCGATTTTTGCCGGATGCTGTTAGCCACTAGCGAATTTGTCTATCTGCAATAACAGCTCAGGAATCAATTTTGTGACATTTATTCAAACTCACGATCGCTCATCCCCATCTTCGCTGCTCTCGCGCCGCGAGTTGTTGCGTCGCAGCGCGCTGGGTGCAGGGTGGGTGACGCTAGCGAACCTGATTTGCGATGGCCCGCTGCCTAGCATCGGTGCAGCCGATACGTCGATCAAAACGAACTCGAAACTAGTGAAATATCCGCACTTCACTCCGCGTGCCAAACGCATGATCCTGTTGTTCCAACATGGTGGGCCCAGCCAAATTGATTTGTTTGATCCCAAGCCTGAACTGGAAAAATACGCCGGAAAGCCGATTCCTGGCGGTGTGGAAGCCTTTTTTGAGAACCAAGCCACGAATGTTTGCGTGCCAAGTCCATTCAAGTTCGCCAAGCATGGCGAGTGTGGGATGGAATTTAGCGAACTGCTGCCCCAGTTGGCCACTTGTGCTGACGACCTGTGCATGATCCGTTCGCTACACACGTTGGTAAACGATCACGAAGGGGCGCTGCGGCATTTTCAAACCGGCAAGCCGCGTGTCGGTCGGCCCACAATTGGCTCGTGGCTTACTTATGCCCTTGGCACCGACAATAAAAAATTGCCGCCGTATGTGGTGTTGTCGGATCCGAGTTACGATCAGGTCGATGGCATCCGAAATTGGTCGAGCGGCTTCCTGCCGGCCACCTATCAAGGTACGCCGCTACGCCCGGATTCGCCAGCACTGTTCGATCTGGAATTACCCGCTGGCGAGACCGAAGCTATGCACCGGCATCAATTGTCGTTGCTCGAAGATCTCAATCGCGAACATCAGAAACGGTTCTCCCACTTGAGCGAACTAGATGCCCGGATTGCCAACTACGCACTGGCCGGCAGTATTCGCGACGAAGTGACCGCCGCGATGGACACCACCGGCGAAACCTCTGAAACGCTGCGTAAGTACGGCACTGATAATCCCGCTACAGGCACTTACAGCCGCCGCTGTTTGCTGGCTCGCCGGTTGATCGAGCGCGGTGTGCGCTTCGTCGCGCTCTTCAATGACAACGTGAAGGGCATGGGTGATCCCTGGGATACGCACACCGATCATAATCAGCGCACACGTGGAGTAGCGGAAAACGTTGATCAACCTTCCGCGGCGATATTCCAAGATCTGAAGTCGCGCGGCATGCTCGAAGACACCGTGGTGATGTGGGTCGGCGAATTCGGTCGCCTGCCTGTCTCGCAGGGCAAAGACGGCCGGGACCACAACCGCCACGCTTTTACGGCTCTGGTGACTGGCGGCGGATTCAAACGCGGGTTGATCTACGGCCAGACTGACGAATTCGGTCACAAGATCGTCGAACGCCCCGTCGCTGTGGGCGAGCTACACGCCACCCTACTCGGCGAATTTGGCCTCGATCACACCAGACTCACCTATCCCCACCAGGGACGAAACGAAAGCCTCACCGATGCTGACATTACGGGCGTCAAACTGGTGCCGGCATTGGTAGCGTAAAGAAACACCATTAACGGAAAAGGTTTTATCTCAACATGAAAATTACTGAAATTATTTGCCAACTTCTCCGCGTTGCGTCGGTCGAGCGTAAGACGGCGAGCAGCCAAGATGCGGTGCTGGTGCGGATTCGTACTGATACCGGCCTTGAAGGAATCGGCGAGGCCGATTCACAACCCGAGGTGGTGAAGGCGATCATCGATGCGCCGTTCAGCCATAATATTGCCTGTGGCCTGCGACAGTTGCTCATTGACGAGAACCCGCTCGAAACCGAGCGGCTGTGGCAGAAGATGCACCGACGAACCTTATACTTCGGCCGTTCATCGGTAACAATTACTGCCATGGCGGCCATCGATATGGCCTTGTGGGATCTCAAAGGCAAACACTTCGGTGAGCCGATTCATCGCCTGCTCGGCGGGAAGCAATACGATCAGATCAAGGCCTATGCGTCGATTCTGTTCGGCCGCGACGGTCGGGAAACTTGCGAAATCGCCAAACGTTGGCGCGGACGCGGCTACGAGGCCATCAAGTTCGGTTGGGAACCGATGGGGCCGAGCGAAGCGGTCGATTTGGACTTGATCCGCGGGGCACGTGAAGGGATTGGCGACGGCACGTTGTTGATTGATGCTGGCTGCGTTTGGGATGCCCGCACGGCGCTGAGCCGCGCTCAAAAATTCGCGGAATACAACATCGGTTGGCTTGAAGAGCCGCTCCGCCCCGAAGACATCGAAGGTTACCGCTGGCTACGCGATCGCTCTCCGGTGCCGATTGCGGGCGGTGAGGAAGAATGCGGGCGCGAAGCGTGGCGTCCGCTCATCGAAAACCGCGCGCTTGACATCTATCAGGTTGACCTCGCGCGAAACGGCTTCACTGAGGCAGACTATGTAAAGCAGCGAGTACAAGAAATTGGCGCTCGGCTTTGCAACCATTGCTATACCAGCCCCGTGACCGTTGCGGCTAGCTTGCACTGGCTTTCGACTTGCCGGGATGCATTCTTGTTTGAAGATTGCGTTGATCATTCGCCGCTACGACATGAATTGACGCACGAGAGAGTGCAAGCCGAGAACGGCTGGATATCCATTCCAGATGGTCCAGGTCTTGGCATCACGCTAAACGAAGACTTTATTCGTGCAAATCTGGTCGCGGAATCCGGCCGGCTCTCAGCGACCGGCGACACAAATGGCCACGTTCGAGCGCCACATTCGCATTCGATGACATGCGAAGTCCAGCGTTAATCGGCACGATTTTTTATTTGCACGATTGGAAGCAATTGCGATGAGTGGAATTGATTGGATCTTAGTGGGGCTCATCAACGGCGCAATCATTCTTTATGCGCTGACAAGGACAAAGCCCGCACAGTCGAGCAGTGATTGGTTTCTGGGAGGTCGCAGTGTGCCATGGTGGGTTGTCGGCTTGTCGGCCTTTGCAACGGCGATCGACTCAAGTGACATCGTAGCAGATGCCGGCGGAGTATACTCCTTAGGTATCAGCTACTTTGTAACCAACTGGATTGGGACAGTCACCGGATGGGTACTACTTGCACATTGCATCGCGCTACCGATGTATCGCGCCGGCATGTATACAAATTCTGAGTATCTAGAGGCCAGGTTTGGACCAGCAACCCGCGTGCTGAGTAGTTTGGTGCAGGTACAGTATCGCACGATGGTCATGGCAAATATTTCGACGACTTTATTTCTGACATTTGCAGTTGTCGGTGGATTGGGAGATGCGGCTTGGTGGCTCGTCGCGGTCGTCGTGATGGGAGCGATAAGTTATACGATTTGGGGTGGATCGGGTTCGGTGGCTTGGACCGATGCCGCGCAAAGCGCCGTGATGATTACGGCCAGTCTGATCCTATTTGTTGTGGTTTGGAATCAAGTGGGAGGTTGGAAGGGTCTCGAGGCAAAGCTTGCCGTGAGTGATGCTAAGCTTCCCGAACGGCTGCTTCATGTTGGAGGAGATAAACTCGAGATCAGATCGGTGCGCGACACCAACGAATCGACAATTGCTCGCCGCTTATTGCTCGGTGGAGAGTACGATCGCGAACATCAGCAAATAACGCATCGCACGCCTGCATGGCTTGCATGCGTGAGCTTTATTCTTGTCGGGATGGCGTACTCAATTGTCACTCATGAGCAATAGATGCGTCTTTTCGCCGCGCGCAGC
>CAZIGP010000529.1:0-244 GCA_964538425.1 uncultured Pirellulales bacterium
AGAACAATGTGATTGTCCAATCGCCTATGTCTTCGCCGTTTAAGGCGTGGAGGACATCATGTAAGCTCAATAGTATGCCCCTTTGACCGAGGAAGAGTTGGTTGAGTTGCCGTACGCTTTTATGGAAACGGCAAAAGAAGAGTTCATGGATGAAGTGCTGTGTACGCTTCGTCCAAATCATCGTGATTAGGAAATTCGGCACTGGGTGGGTAATCCCTGCCCAGTGGCCGCATATTTAAGTTTT
>CAZIGP010000529.1:254-3995 GCA_964538425.1 uncultured Pirellulales bacterium
AGCATGGATAAGTTTGTTGACAATATTCCATTTCGGTTGCTTTCGGGTGACTGCCTGGAACGAATGAAGGAGTTACCTGACGAATCGGTGGACGCTATCATTGCCGATCCGCCCTACGGCATCGATTATCAGTCTGCTTGGCTGCCCGATCAGAGCAAATGGAAGCCAAAGATTGCGAATGACAAAAGTCCGTACATCTGGTGGCTAAAAGATGCCTTTCGCGTTTTGAAGCCGAATAGCGGATTGCTCTGCTTTACACGGTACGATACCGAAAGTGATTTTCGCTGGGCGATGAAACTAGCGGGCTTCACGCCCAAATCACAAATCATCTGGGATAAGGGTCTACACGGCATGGGCGATCTCAAGGGTGATTTTGCTCCGCAGCATGAAAACCTCATCTTCGCCACGAAGGGGAAGTTTGCGTTTCCCGGCAAACGCCCCAGCAGCGTCATTTCTGTTTCCCGCATTTACGCAGCGAAGCTGGTGCATCCGAACGAAAAGCCCATCGAATTGATGAGACAGCTCATCGAAGCCATTACGCCCGCAGGCGGAACGGTCCTCGACCCGTTCATGGGTGCCGGTAGTTCTGCGCAGGCGGCGGCGTTGGCCGGTTTCAATTTCATCGGTATCGAAATGGAGCCGACCTACGTCGAGATTGCCCGACAGCGTGTTGGGCAAATTAATACCAATTTGGGTTTGGCCGTTTAGACGGTCATGCAATCAATACCAACCATCTTTTCTGCCGGAACTCTCCGGCGCTTCGTCTCACTTTTTGTGCGCGATCGACCATCATCGCCAAACAGGAGGTGGATTCACGATGAATCCATTTCAGCTTTATCCACGCAAGTGGATCGAGAATGCAGACAGCCAAGTCCTGAACGTTTTTTTGCCGACGAGTTACAGCAACTAGTCGAGGACCAGGGGTACGATCCGCTCTCCGACGAAGAGCTAGAACAGCTAATTTACGTGATCGCGGAAACAGATCACGACCCATTCCTGTTCCAGGTATTACCGAGAACTTCGCCCAAACCATGATCTCTAGAAGAGTCGTCACAGGGTGGCCAGCCCCCGCCCTGTGACTGATCCAAAATCTAACCAGAGTGCCAATCGGTACTCTTCCTATACAGGAATTAAATATGACCGCAGACCATTTGTCTGAACCCCTTCTGTTGCGTCCCAATGACGCCGCCAAAAAGCTCGCGATTTCCCCCAGCAAGCTGTGGAAAATGACTCGTGCTGGGGAAATCCCCGTCGTCCGATTCAATCGCTGCTTGCGCTACGACCCCGTGGCGCTTAAGGATTGGATTGCATCCAAACTACACTGCAACCAAAATTAGGGATGAACCCTGAAAATCAAACAGAGAAAGAAACATGGCTAGTATCAATCAAAGTAAGAATGGCCTCAAAGCCATTCAATTCTACAACGCTGACGGCGAGCGGAAGACCATCCGCATCGGCAAAACGACGATGCGCGACGCCGAGAAAATCAAAACCAAAATCGAAGAATTGAACGTGGCCAAGATCAATGGTACGCCACTCGAAGTCGAGACAGCCAGTTGGCTATCAACCCGTCCCGCGAAGTTCTATGAAAAGCTCGTGAAAGCGGGGCTGGCCGAAACCCGTATCGAAATTGAAGAAACTCCGGCCGTTCTACTGGAAGCTTTTATCGACAATTACATTCATAAGCGCGGTGATGTGAAGCCCGAAACCGTCAAAGTCTATCAACGCTGCAAGAAGCATTTAGTCGAGTTTTTTGGTGCCGATAGAGTGCTGACGCAGATGACGCCTGGCGATGCCACGGACTGGCGTCGGTGGCTGGAAATCAAACAAAAACTCTCCAAGAACACGATTGGCCGCACCTGCGGTATCGCCAAGCAGTTCTTCCATGACGCGGCGGAACGAGAGTTTATTACCCGTAATCCGTTTGCCAAGCTCCCAACGCAGGTTAAGGGGAACGAAGAGCGGCAGTATTTTATTAGCCGCGAAGATGCTCAAGCGGTCCTCGATGCCTGCCCGGATGCCCAGTGGCGACTTCTGTTTGCCTTGAGCCGTTTTGGCGGCCTCCGCTGTCCCAGCGAGCATTTAGCGCTACGCTGGTCCGATGTCGATTGGAAACGATCTCGGATCACGATCCGTAGCAGCAAGACGGAACATCATGATGATCAAGGCGTGCGCGTGATTCCAATCTTTCCTGAACTCAGATCCTATCTAGAAGACGTGCGAGATTTGGCCAACCCAGATGAGGAATTCGTCATCACGCGGTACCGGCAGCGGAACGCTAACCTGCGAACGCAATTGGAACGCATCATTAAGAAGGCCGGATTGAAACCATGGCCTAAGCTGTTTCAGAATCTGCGCAGCACGCGGGAGACCGAATTAGCCGAGCAGTTCCCAATCCACGTCGTTTGCAAATGGATCGGCAACTCCGAGATTATCGCCCGCAAGCATTACTTGCAGGTTACGGATGCTGACTACGCCAAAGCCTCTGGCGCGCTGCTAAATGCGCTGCGATACAATGCGCCCTCAGCTAGTACCGAGTCGTACTGCGTCACACGCGAGTCGGCAAATCTCGGAAAATCGCAAAAACGCCGTCACAGGTTGAAGGGGAAAATGGGCGGTACAGGACTCGAACCTGTGACCCTCTGGGTGTAAACCAGATGCTCTAACCAACTGAGCTAACCGCCCGCATTCTCGTTTATCTTATCAATGCGGATTTCCTGTGGAGATAATAATATACATTACAAATGGCAGGATTTTGAAGACGTGACTCCCAGCTAAAAATCGGCAACAATACGGCCATTGGTCGCATGCTGTCTTAAGCAATGGCGGTATTATCTCGCTAGCGGAGTTTTTTCCACGGTGTTGGACTGGTTAGTCATTTTTGTTGTCGGAGTCCATTTGTTGGCAGTGAACTTGGCTGCCGCCGGCCCAATTGTAGCGTCCCTCGTCGAATGGTTTGGCTCACGACGCAGTCAATCGATTTATGCCAAGGTCGCCATTGAACTTGCAAAATGGTCGATTCTAGCGGCTCTATTTGGTTTCAGCCTAGGTTTGCTGGCCTTGGTCCAAGTGACGCTTTGGCAGCCAGAAACGGACAATCATTATCTCACTGCCATAAAACAAGTCACATTAAGCCGCTGGTGGTTCACAGCTGGCGAAATTATTTTTTATTTCGTTTGCTTGATCGGCTATGTATTGCTCGGCCGGCAGGAACAGCAATTTCGTGTTGCTCGCAGAGCTTTGGCTTTGGCAGCCGGAACCAATCTGCTCTATCACTTTCCTGCCTTATTTACCATTTTATCAATCTTGGTCGAGCGGTCTTCACTGCATGGAGAAGTTCTCAATCGGCAACTTTATTTGCAGTTACTCTTGGATCCTGAAACTTTAGCCCGTGTATTCCATGTATGGTGCGCATCGTTTGCTGTCACAGGGCTAGTATTGGTTTGGATTGCCCTCCGTTTCAGTCGCGACGATAACAACTTTACTCGGCCAATCATGCTAGGCGGACGGATTTCACTCGCAGCCACTTTGCTGCAGGTCCCTGGAGGTGTATGGGTATTGATGACGCTGCCAGAATCACAACAACAGCGCATTATGGGCGGCAACTTTTTTTGCACAGCACTATTTGGTGCATCTGTTTTTTTAGCTCTGTCATTGATGCATCAATTGGCCATGATGTCGATCGGTGATGCGACTCGCAAGCGAACCGTTCTGGCAACAATTCTAATGGCCAGCGTGGTG
>CAZIGP010000530.1:0-733 GCA_964538425.1 uncultured Pirellulales bacterium
GGGCAACATCCGCTTTCCAGAATTTGACGATGAAGCGGAATTGACCGAAAGCTCATCGCCGGCGCTATAAGAATTGCCGGCAAATAAAAAAATCTAAACTTGCCCCGAGCAGCCAGTGCTGGAAAAAGCCGGCGAGTAGCGAACGGGTTCGCCACGCCAAAGCTCCCCACAGAATGCCGCCTAAAATGGAGGCAAATACTTCGGTGCCGGGCCTGCCGAAATGCGCAAGTACGCTGGCCAGTGTTTGCACACAAATCCCTAGTGGCATGGAAAACGACTTGCCAAGACCGTGCTGTAAGAACCCGCGGAAATGAAACTCCCAAGCGGCATACCAGAAAATTTGCCCTACTAAATGCCAGGCAAGCGCGCTGACAGAATTCCTCGCTAACGGAATGATTGGGTAAACTTGTTGAAATTCCGGCATTTGCGCGGAAGAGTAACCGATGGCTACGATCAACGGCGTGGCGCACACGCTGCAAATTAGCGCGAAACGCGCATCTCCAATCTGCACGCCGTAATCCGCAAGCGAATCTCGAAAAACCAGCTTCACGACCAGCAGCGGAATGATGCCAAGCAATGTGGCGGTGGAGACAACGGAAGCAATGGCGGCCGAAAGTTGCTCGTCACCGCCGATGACCAGTGACGCTGGTACTTTCCCCACCCAGGCCGCGTAATTGCCGATTAAATGCCAGGCCGATAGACACACGGCGCTGGTGAGCAGCACAATTGTGGG
>CAZIGP010000530.1:743-3993 GCA_964538425.1 uncultured Pirellulales bacterium
GAAGTTCGGTCCACTAAAAGTTTCGCGCAAAAGCTGTAACGCGGGACGTGTCATAATTATTTTGGTATCTTTTCGGCTCGGACACGCAAAATCCATTCGTAAGTACGACGTACGGCTGCTTCCATCGACGTTATTTGATAACCCAGCTCGCGCTGGGCTTTCGCCGAGGAGTAGGCCCAATCGGTCAGAAACACGCGCACCCAGTCAGGCGTAATTTGTGGATAAATCCCGAACCATTGCGCGCGCTGTTGCTGAAACCAAGCATACATCATGGCTGCCGGGCGGCGAATTGTTACTTGAAAATGCCGACGATTAGTTACCCGGTCTACAATTTGTAAAAATTGTTTTAGCGACAGGTTTTCGCCGCCGAGCAAATACTTTTCGCCGGGCCGGCCGCGCTGCATGGCTTGAATATGTCCCCCAACGACGTCTTGCACGAACACCCAATTTCCTACCTTGTGGCCACCCATGAGCACGGGCATCTTGCCACGGTCGTACATGTCGATCACGAGCGAAATCGAATTGCCTTCGTTTAAATAGCCAGGGCCAAATACACGACCTGGGTTTACAATGACTACCGGCAATCCTTTGGAATTGTATTCTGCCGCAACCGTTTCTCCCGCGGCTTTGCTGGCTTCGTAATGCGTAGTGAAAAGGGGTGTCAGGCGAGGCGTCGATTCGTCGGCAACGACGCCGAATTGTGTCGGGCCAAAAGTGAGCATTGTTGAAGTCCACACCACGCGCTGAACGCCAAGTTCACAGGCGGCATCAAGCACGTTTCGCAGACCATTCACATTGATGTCAGAATAGGTTTGCGGATCGCGGGCCCAGTTCTTTGCGTAACCCGCCAAGTGATAAACCTGGGGACAACCAGCCATACCCCGGCTAAGGCTGTTCTTGTCGGTGATGTCGCCACTGACCCAACGAATATTGGGATGATCGAAGCTAGGTCCTTCACCTGGCAAAAATCCGGGCGGAGGCTGAGGTTTGCCTCGTCGGGCTAGCGCATGAACGATGTGCCCGCGCTGTGCTAACTCGTGCACCAGCCATGCTCCAATAAACCCCGAAGCGCCGGTGACAAAAACATTCGAGAGATCGTTCATGGTGTTTCGTGAAGCGGCACAACCAAGACCGAGCACGGCGCATTATTAAGAATTTGTGCAGAAGTGCTGCCAACTAACACCCGCTTCAGCACTCCACCGGCAGTCTTACCGACGATGGTTAAATCGATTTTCTCTGCCTTGATGGTTTTCAAAATTTGATCGGCCGGATGGCCTTCCACCACAAGGGGAGAAACCTCGCGAAAAACGGCCGGTAGTTTTTGCAAATAGCCGGTTACTTCCGCTTTCTGCTGTTGCACTTCTGCAGCATGTTCATCGACCCAGGCTTGAGCCACCGCTTCCGCGTCTGCATCACGGGCTTGCTGTTCAAGCCAAGCGGGGAGTGGTCCGGCAAGCATCGATTCAACGACACGAATAACTTGCCCTTTAGTACCCGGTGGCCAGTTTAACGTGGAAGTTACTTCAGCTTGCCGCTGGGCACTGGTTGGATGGTATGCCAATAGCAAACGCATGGGGGGATCGTTGGGCACCGTACCGGGTCGCACGACTAAAACAGGGATTGTGCTCGTCTGCACAATTTGTCTGGAAACGCTTCCTAAAAATAAACTTTGGATCGGACCCAACCCTCGAGCGCCAACGACAATCGCGTCTGCACGCCAACTATCTGCCGCAACCATCAAGCCATACGCCGGCTTCTGAGTACCAACAATCGTGTGCACATCGCTTGCTAGCGGTTCAGGTAGTCGCTTTCGGGCTTCGCCAAACACCGCATCGGCCAAGGCTTGCCGAGCGCGCTGCAACATTTCAGGGCCGGTATCTTGGCCCGATTTTAAGGGCGCGTCGATCGGACTGTAGTAGAAGGCAATTTGATCCCGCGACCGATCGACCAGTCGTGCGGCCAGTTTGACCGCTTCAAAACTGCCATTGGAACCATCCACGCCAATCAGAAGTTTCATCGTAGATACCTCTACTCATCCGACGCGTAGCTGTTCTTCGCTTACACGTGAGGTTAATGTGTCGTGGTTTATATTAATCTGATTTTATGTTTCTCGCCCGCAATTTCTTGCACGTATTTGGGCACCGCATAGCCTGGAAGACGCGATTGCAACTCTGCAACCATTTTACGTCCGCGTTCAACCGAAACTTCAAAGTGGGCTGCTCCCGACACTCGGTCTAGCTGATGAAGATAATAGGGCATCACCCGCAAATCGACTAGTCGTTCGCATAGCTTTGCCAATACCCTTGCATCGTCATTAACTCCTTGTAGCAGTACGGCTTGATTGAGCACGGGAATACCGAGATCGACCAACCGGCCGAGCGCCGTTTCTACGGCATCATCAATTTCAGCGGGATGATTGGCATGAACTACCATGATGGGCGTCAATCGTGTGCCGGTTAGCCAAGCGAGCAGCTCCTCGGTCACCCGCTGCGGAATAACAATTGGTAGCCGAGTGTGAATTCTCAGCCGCCGCAGATGAGCGATGGCAGCCAATCGGTCGGCTAATTGTGCCAGTAGTGGGTCGATAAGCGTCAGCGGGTCGCCACCGCTCAGAATCACCTCGCTGATCGTGGGATCGCTAGCAATTTCTTCCAATGCCGGTTCCCAAGCTGCTAGCGATTTGGGGGCGTTTTCGTAAGGGAAATGCCGACGAAAACAATATCGGCAATGGACGGCACAAGCCCCAGTTGTTACCATCAACACTCGCCCTTGGTACTTATGAATCAGTCCAGGGCGAAGTTCGGCGGCGCTGTCCCCCACGGGATCGGCTGTAAAGCCACTGGCCGCAACATTTTCGGTCTCGACCGGTAACACCTGGCGCAAGAGCGGATCGTGCGGATCACCCCGTCGCATCCGTGCCACGAACGGCCTCGGGGCAAACAGCGGAAACGATTGCGCGGCGGCCACAGCCCGATCAGCAAATTCCGCCGGCAGTTCGAGCAACTCGCATAATTCCACCGGATCGCGCACCGCTTCCTTCATCACCTGTCGCCAGGAAATCGTTGAAGCAGCGGGACAGTCGATTGTGGAGTTCATAATCCAGAGAACACAGATTAACACAGATAAATTAGATAAACACAGATATAACCTAATCGTACCTAAAAACGTAGGATCTCGATCGTGCCCAGTTACAATACCAGCGATTTTCGTAAAGGCTTGAAAGTTCAAATCGACGGCGACCCGTACATCA
>CAZIGP010000531.1:0-3982 GCA_964538425.1 uncultured Pirellulales bacterium
AAAGATCTTTGTTGCGAAGAAAGATATTAAGCTCAACGAACCGTTGAATCCTCAGAATATCAATCTGGAAGATTGGCCGAAGGAGAAAGTTCCTGCCGACGCCGTTCGCGATTTAAAAGAACTCGAAAATCAGCGTGCAGGTGGAACTATTCTAGCCGGCGAGCCAATTCGCAAAGGGAAATTTGCTTCCGATAAGCGAATGGAAGAGATCCCGTCCGGCTATCGCGTGGTGGCGGTGCCTTCCGATGCGGTTAAATCCGCGGGGCATCTGTTGCAACCTGGCGACCGTGTGGATGTGATTGTGTATGTTAAACGCGACCTGCAAGCCGGAATTGACCAGCCTTTGGCAAAAACTGTTTTGCAAGACGTTCGCGTATTCGCTGTCAACGAGCAATGGCGACCATCGGAAGACAAAGGAGCGGAATCAATTTCTGCTCGCACCGTTTCGCTTTTGCTTACGCCTGAGCAAGTGGAGTTGGTTACGCTAGCTACCGAGATGGGAGATATTCGCCTTGTGCTGCGTCATCCTGATGACGATAAAATTTCGAATACCGCTGGAAAAGCTGCTCGAGATTTGCTTGACGGTGGCACGGATGGCAGCCGCGACAACGAATGGGCAGATTCAAAAAATAATTCAGGAGATTCGTCAGGCTTGCTGGGCTTTTTGAAGAAACAAAAGCCAGCTCCAGCCGAGCCGGCCGCTCCAGTAGTGGCTCCTCCGGCAGAGCAACGATTCACCATGGAAGTGTTGAAGGGGGACGAATTCAGCCGGGTTGAGTTCGTGAAAGAGGGAAAAGAAGGGCGTTGGAAAAGTGAGTCTGCGGGCGGTGGCAGTTTTCAGTCGCCTGATTCAGGTGGCGATGAGTCAACAAATGAGCCATCGACCGAACCATCGACTTCTGCAATTCCCGGTTTGCCCACGACCCCAAAAGTTGGCGGTTAGATTTAAAAACTAGTTTGACGGTGTTTGATTAGGATAGTAATCCAACACAGAACAGAGAGTTAATCTCTTTTTGATCACGTGTTGGATTGACATAAATAACTTTTCACGCGATCTCGTCGTTTCGACTACAACTTATCGTTTGATTCGGACTTAGAGGGGGACAAGGATGTTCTGGCACCTCATCGGGCGGATGCCCATTGTGCGCCGTTTTTCGCCGTTGATACTCATTTCAATGGTGGCGGCCATAGCGGATGCTGAAAATTTCGATCTGCCACTGCAAACACCTAGTGGCCTGCAGGCGCCTGGTAATTTGCAAGCGCCCGGCGAAATTCAATCACCAGGGCCGATTCAGACACCTGGAGACATTCAAGCTCCTGGCCCCATTCAAACACCAGCGGGTTTGCCTGGTGCGGGAGCGATTTTCCAGCCGCAGCTGCCTGCTTCGGATGCCGCAGTCCATCGCATCCAAGCAACGAATGAGCGGATGGAGATGATTGCCAATTCCAGTCGAGTACTAACACTCGATCAAAACATTCCTCGCGCTCAGGTAAACAACAAGGAAATTCTTGAGCTCACTCCACTCGCACCCAACGAAGTGCAGGTGTTCGCCAAGAAGCCTGGCGTTACGCAAATTAACCTGTGGAATGAAAAAGGCCAATTGTATACGGTCGATTGCGTCGTCTTAGGGGATGCTCGCGAATTGGCTGATTTAATTCGCACCGAGTTCCCTAACGCCAATATTCGAGTTCGGCCTTTAGCGAGCAGCGTATGGCTTTCGGGCTACATCGATCGCGCTGACCAAGTAAGTCAAATCATAGCGTTGGCTCAGGATTATTATCCGACGGTGAAATCGAACATCGAAGTTGTCAGCGTCCAGCAGATTTTGTTGCATTGCAAAATAGCTGAAGTATCCCGCACGAAATTACGCGCTTTTGGTTTTGACTTTGCCAGAATCAATGGAAATAGCTTTGCGGTTTCCAGCGTCAGCGCATTATTACCTGGAAATGTGCCATTAAACACGAGTACTGCATTACCCGGGGCCACTCCGCTGGCGGGTGGAGATACCATGCGATTTGGCGTGGTCGATGGCGGCAGCGAATTTTTTGGCTTCTTAGAAGCTCTTCGACAGGAGGAACTACTCAAGATTCTTTCTGATCCGACATTGACTACCGTTAGCGGTCGTGCCGCTTCATTCATCGTCGGTGGCGAATTCCCGATTCTTGTGCCACAAAGTTTAGGCACGGTATCGATCGAATACAAAGAATTCGGTACCCAGCTAGATTTTGTCCCGATCGTCATGGGCAATGGCAATGTGCGATTGGAAGTGCGTCCACGAATTAGCGAAATCGATGAAACTCGAAGCATTACGATTAACGGAACGACAGTTCCAGGTTTGCGAGTAAGCCAGGTTGATACCGGTGTAGAAATGAAGCCAGGTCAGACGTTAGCTCTGGCAGGCTTAGTACAAACTCGCGTTGAAGGTAGGGTTCGCGGCTTTCCATGGCTCAGCGAATTGCCTTATATAGGTGCGCCTTTCCGGCGTGTACGGGAACGTGAAGAAGAAATTGAATTAGTCATTTTGGTTACACCTGAATTAGCTGCTGCTCTTGATCCCTGCGAAACGCCTCAATGTTACCCTGGCATGCACACCGATGTTCCTAATGATTGCGAACTGTTTTGGAAGGGCTACATCGAAGTGCCTTCCAAAGGCCCATGTGGCCCTGGTGGATGCCCGGCACCGGGCAGTGGGCAAGGCCCTTGTCCCGACGGTGCGCCCGCGCAAGGCATGCCATCGCAGGGCTATGAAGTCATTCCGCCGGGCACACAAGCCTCGGGAACGACAGCGGGTGTTAATCGCAATGCTCCTGCAACTGGCCGCAGGTCGCCTCGCGTTGCTTCAACTTCTGATTCGGCGATTGGTGCTAACAACCAACAAATGGCTGCAAGTTCCAATAATCGCTACAACCAGACTCTTCCGCAAAAATCGGCCTCAGCAGGTGAGATGAAATCTCGTTCGAATGTCCCTGGTTTCATCGGGCCAGTGGGTTATGACGTAAAGAACTAAAGGGGCAGTTGGTAAGGCTTTGGATTCAGGGATTTAGAACGGCGGGTAGGTTATGCTTCCGTTCTATGCTTCTGAAACCGCTCTCGTTGCATACTTAGCCTGGCAACGAGGAAATAGGCGAGAGCCTATTTCTACCTGCAAACCTTAAGAAGCCCACGGATTTCTCACCATTATGACCAACGTTCTGCGATTAGCTATTGTCGATCCTAGCGACGCCGCACGCGAATCGCTGAAGGCAATGCTGCTTGGTCTGGATATGGTGTGGTTAGAAGCCGAGTGCTCTCGGTATGAATTCTTTTCTGACGTTATCGCTCAAACGCACCCCGACATCGGCGTTGTGGCATTAGATGCCGATTCTGATAAAGCGCTGCAACTGGTTGAGCAATTGGCTGCCACTACGCCTCAATGCAGCATTTTAGTCATTAGTGGCTCGACCGACGGTACCTTGATCTTGCGAGCAATGCGTGCTGGTGCAAAAGAGTTTTTGCCAAAGCCGCTACGAATTGAAGATCTGGTTGCAGCGTTAGAACGACTTAGCGAGCGGCAATTTGGCAAGGGCGACGGAAAAGTGCGTGGCTGCCAAGTCATTGCCGTTTGCGGCGCTACAGGAGGCGTTGGCACGACAAGCATGGCTGTGAATCTGGGCTGCGCATTGGCAACGAACTCCCAGAATTCTGTTTGTCTGGTCGATCTTGATCTTAGCCTAGGAGACGCCGACGTCTTTCTTGACACGATCCCAGACTACACGTTGGTCGATGTTGCCCAAAACGTCACACGTTTAGATTTCACGCTGCTCAAGCGATCGCTCACAAAGCATTCCTCTGGACTATTTCTATTACCAAGGCCTGTGCAATTGGAAGATGCAGCCTTGGTGAATGCGGACGACATGCAACGAGTGATTGGCTTATTGAAAGCCACTTTCACACACCTGATTTTGGATCTTTCCAAAGGATATAGCGCGATCGACATCGCCG
>CAZIGP010000532.1:0-3966 GCA_964538425.1 uncultured Pirellulales bacterium
GTTTAAGGTAGAGTAGAAGAAGCGGTATGATGGAAACGTAAACGAGAATATTGGGTACCATGCCCACCCGACAACGTTCTCATTTCCACCTCGCCCTTCGCAAGCTCAGGGCGTACCACCCAATCACGGACTCCTGAACCCTGATTTCTGAACCCTAACTTGCAACGCCATAGCAAATCTTTCCGTGACAGCGCACTTGCCAGCGGCCTGATTACACAGGCCGATCTGGATGCTGCCGCTGCCACGGTGCGCAGCCAGCCGGTGGGAAGTGAAGCGGTCAGCAGTCCGATGCCTGGTGAAACAGAGGCACAAATTGCCGCGAAGCAGCAGCTTGAAATTACCGATCAGCAATTGGCCGATAAGCTGGTCGAAACGGGCAAGCTCACGCGTTTCCAAGCGAATAAACTGCTCGCCGGTTTTTGGGTGCTGCATCTGCGCGATTATCAAATTTTGGAATCGATCGGTCGCGGCGGGATGGGGGAAGTCTTCAAAGCCGAGCACAAATTCATGGGCCGAATCGTGGCTGTGAAAGTGCTACCGCCGCACAAAGAAACGCCCGAGACCACCGCCAGCTTTTTGCACGAGATTCGCGCCCAGGCCAAATTGCATCACGAAAATTTGGTACAAGCTTTCGATGCCGGCCGCGAAGGGAAGCGATATTTTCTCGTGACTGAATACGTGCCAGGCGTCGATTTGCGAAAATACGTTCGCCAGCGCGGCCCGCTTACATTGCACGAAGCAGCCACCGTCATTTCGCAAGCCGCCAAGGGATTGGCCCACGCTCACAGCCAAGGTCTGATTCATCGCGATATCAAGCCTGGCAACTTGCTCGTAACTCCCGACGGCAAGACAAAACTTTCCGACCTCGGTTTGGCCGGTTGGATGGGCGACGCCGAAAACGATCCGCGGCACGGTAAGATCGTCGGCACGGCCGATTACTTATCGCCGGAACAAATTCTTACCCCACAAGAAGTCACGCAAGTCAGCGACATTTATTCGCTCGGCTGCACTCTGTATTACGCGGTTACCGGCAAAGTACCGTTCCCCGGCGGCACGACGCGCGACAAAGCGAAACGCCACTTGGAAGATATGCCACTGCATCCGCGCCGATTGAACCCTGCACTGACTGACGACTTTGTCGACGTCATCGCCGACATGATGGATAAAGATCCGAAGCGGCGAGTGCAATCGGCCGAAGAAGTCATTCGCCGTTTGGAACCGTGGGCAAACAAGCGAGTTGATCACCTCAGAATCGAAGAAGATAGCCGCTGGTCGTCGCAAGATGAGCCGGTTGTCATTGTCGGTGGTGAAACTGAGAGCGGCGAGGAAATTATCGTTCCGCCGCCAGAAGCCGATTGGCACTTTGACGACGGCTTCAGCCAGATCAGCCAAACCTCTCAAGGCACCGAACCCTTTGCCTCGGCCGACGAAGATACATCGCGCGTGATGTCCTCCAGTGCGTGGCTGGCACCAATGCGCAGCAGAGTTTCCCCACTAAACTTGTTGCTCACCGCCATTGCCAGCATCGCCATTCTACTGCTGCTGATTGTATTTTTTATGGCGCTGGTGCGATAACAATTTTATTTATTTGGGTGCCACTGCTGGCTTGTCCAGCAGTGTGGTCTGCAGCAATCATTTTGTGCTTCAAAACAAAAACTCGGCCGGCAATTTTTTAAGCATTGGTACTCGGATTGAAGAATCATAGGATAATCCTCCATACCAACGAGCACTCGACCACTGCCAATCAATCGCTCGAGTTACCAAACTTCGACGTTCAGGATTTCGATGAATGTAATCGATTGCAGCCAATACAGTCTCGGCATGATCGAGGTTGCGATCGTAGCCTGGGCCTTCTTGCCAATAGCGGAATGTCTCTACACCTGGCCGTTGCTGCACGGTTAACTGACTCAACAAAGGACTACTGGCTCCTTCAAGGAGTTATTTAATCCGATACGAATAGGGTCGCTTAATAGCCTTCAATAGCTGATCGATTTTTGAGGCACGAGGGCTTGGAAAGACCAGCAAGTGAACGTGCTCTGGCATATAGACGAAGGACACCAAATGATAGCCATGCCGCACAGCCGCGCGATCAATTGCTTCACTCAGCATTCCTCGCCAGAGATTATTTGTTAATAATGCCTGTCGATGAAAACAAGAAAACGTTAATTCGTGGCAGTGCCCCAGATCATGATAATGTCGGACTCGCTTATGATGTGGAAAATTAGCTTGGTGCATGCTGTTAGATAATAACCGAAAGCACTGCTGGACAAGCCAGCAGTGGCACCCCAGCACGCATTAAATTTTACTTTTACTTGCCAGTCACTCGCACGAATAATTGTAGCGTATCTTCGCCCAGCTTGCTCTCGACGGGTTGAACGCCGCTGATTGCACCAAGCGTCAACTTGACCGCTAATGTTTCGCCGCAGATGTACTCGTTGAACTGTTCGACAGCACGGCGAATTTCGATGGAGTCGGTCACGATACCAACTTCGATGCGGTCGGTATATTCGCACCCGGTATCTTTGCGTTGGCTTTGGATCGAGTGAACGAGTTCGCGGGCGATGCCTTCGGTGATTAACTCGGCAGGGATATCGGTTGCCAGCACGACAACACAATCTTTGCCCTGCGCGGCCGCCCAGCCAGGCTTGGCTTGTAGGCGGACTTGCAAATCGTCACGGTCAAGCGATTCGCTACTGCCGTCGTCAAGCTTGAGCGACACATTGCCGGCCGATTCCATTTCGGCAAGTAATTTTGCTGCGTCAGCCTTGGCGAGCGCATTTTTCACGAGCGGCAATTTTTTTCCCAGTCGTGGGCCGAGCCGCTTCAAGTCCGGCAACACGGTATAGGTGATGTAATGATCGGCCTCTTGGGTAAATTCAACTTGTTTGACGTTGAGTTCCTTCTTCAAAAGTTCGACGTGTCCTTCGAGCCACGCTTGTTGGCCGCGATCGGCAAGAATGACTTCCACCTTCGCCAGCGGCTGCCGGACTTTCAGCTTGGCGCCCATACGCGCGGCGAGACCGAGCGAAGCGATCTCGCGCACGAGGTTCATCTGTGTTGAAAGTTGCTCATCAATGGCAGCAGCGTTACCCGTGGGGAAATCAGTGAGGTGGACGGAAGGGAGGGGCGAGGGACGAGAGGCGGGAGGCTGGCTACCTGCCAAGTTTCGCCACATTGCTTCGGCTAAAAATGGCACGAAGGGCGCGACGACTTTTGCGGTGGTGAGCAGGCACTCGTATAACGTCCAGTAGGCGTCAAGCTTGTCAGGGTCGCGTTTGTCTTCGCTCCAGAATCGATCGCGGCTGCGGCGGACATACCAGTTCGACAGAGCGTCTACAAATTCAATGATCCGCTGGGCTGCGCCGTAGTTGTCGTAAACATCCATTTTTTCGACGACATGTTTGGCCGTGAGATTAAGTTCACTGAGAATCCAGCGATCCAGTTCACTACGCTGTTTAATCGGGCGATAAGATTTCGCTTCAGCCAGTGCGGCAGGCTCAAGCGTCTCATATTCTGCCTTCTGCTTTCCGCCTTCTGCTTTCATTTCCTTCGCCGGATCGAATTCGTCGATATTGGCATAGATTACAAAGAAGCTGTACACATTCCACAGCCGGAGCAGAAACTCTGGGATACTGTCTTTGATGGCTCGCTCGCTGTAGCGAATGGTCGTCCACGGCGGCTGCGTCGCGAAGAAATACCAACGCAGCGCATCCGCTCCGTACTTATCAAAAATCTCGGATGGCTCGCGATAGTTCCGCTTGCTCTTCGACATTTTTTGACCATCTTCGCCGAGCATGAGGCCCAGCACGATGCAGTTGCGAAAAGGATGGGGATAAGGCTGAGCGAAATCGGAAGAACCGCCCGGCGAAAACAATAGTGTCGAGATTGCAAGTTGGCTGTAGAACCAGCCGCGCGTTTGATCGAGCGCCTCACTAATAAAATCCGCCGGAAACTGTTCGTGAAACT
>CAZIGP010000533.1:0-3963 GCA_964538425.1 uncultured Pirellulales bacterium
AACAAGCGCTTGAAAATCATCGAACGTGCCCAGGTGCGGGTGAATTGCTTTGTGACCACCCTCGAGGCCACCAATGGCCCAAGGGCTGCCAACATCGTCTGTCTCGGCCGAGGCAGCATTGTTTTTGCCTTTGCGATAAGCATTGCCAACCGGATGAATTGGCGGCAGATACAATACGTTGAATCCCATGCCAGCCACGTATGGCAGATGAGAGATAACGTCTTGCAATGTGCCGTGCTTACCGGGCGTGGAACTGTAGGATCGAGGAAAAAGCTCATACCAGGCGCTGAAAGCCGCACGCTCGTCTTCGACTGTAATCACCAGTTCGTGCGAGAGGATAGCAAGGCTGCGATCTGCGTAACGCTCCATCAGCGAGATTAACTCGCCTTCTTCAGCCGCGGCATAGCGTCCCGATTGATCGGCCGCTTGAAACGAGCCTTCGGCTGCAATCTTTGCCGCGTATTCGGCCAAGCGTTTCAAATCGTTGCCACTGGCTCGAGTTGTGGCTGCTTTGACGAGATCTGCTCCGATGAGCAAATCGACGTGCAAATCTTGTCCGGCATCCGCACGTTTTTTAAGTTCGTGATGCCAAGTTTGAAAACGATCGATCCAGGCTTCGATGCGATAGAAATGCCGGCCGAGCTTGTTCAATGAAAACGCTGCTCGCCAAAGATCGTTGCCCAGTGGCTGCATCGGCAATTCTTGCCATGCTGTTTCGCTATCGTGCCGATGCTGCAATTTGACGACGAGCTCTTCATGGCCATCGGCAAAGGCATCGACTTCTACTACGGCTTCGTCGCCAACGACCCGCTTAATTGCAAATCGCCCACCGTCGATTTGGGGACGAATTCCTGCAATGACAACACGACGACGGCCTATTTCCAACGGCTGCATGCGCGCTATTTCCTTTCCTCCGTGAACCTGGCGTGGCACACCTTCAGTTTGCGAATTTTATCGCGAAGCTGCAAGCGGCGGCTATTGCGAATTAGTTGGCATTGGGGGCATTTGGGCCGGTCGGCGGATTGGTTTGTACGTCGGTAACTGTCGCTGCGGTAGGCAGATCTTTGGTTGTGCTGGCTGGTGGCAGCTCTGTAGGCGTGACCGGAACAACCTGTGCACCCTCGCCTAATACGCGCAAAATAGCCACCGAGCAGGCCTTAAGCTGGTATTTTTCGCCTACGGGAAACTTTTGGTCTCCAGCATTCAGGTCGGCGGTGTCGAGCAATCGCTGCCACTCGGTACAACCATCGAATGCTGGCAACACAAAGGGGATATCTAATTTTTGGTCACCGTTAAAGAGAATCAGTAGCGTGTCACCGTTGATCGGGTCGCCGTGTTCGCTGACATCGACGTGATGGCCAAAAAGCTGAACGCCTAAACAACGCGCGTAGGGGAGATCCCACGCTTCTTGCGTCATTTCTTTGCCGTTCGGATCGAGCCAGAGAATATCGGGAATGGGTGAACCGGCCAGTTTTTCTCCATGGAAGAACCGCCGACGCTGTAGCACAGGTTGCGAGAAATACAATCGCACTAACCGGCGAGTAAACTCGTGAATTTGTTTCTTCGATTCATCGAGGTTCCAGTTCAGCCAGGTGATCTCGTTGTCTTGGCAGTAGCAATTGTTGTTGCCACGCTGGGTATGGCCAAGTTCGTCGCCAGCGAGCAACATCGCAACGCCTTGTGAGCAGAGCAACGTTGCTAGGATGGCCCGTTTCTTGCGATTGCGGAGTTCAAGAATCTCGGGGTTGTCGGTTGGTCCTTCGGCACCGCAGTTCCAACTGTTGTTGTCATCGGCGCCATCGCGACCTTCTTCACCATTGGCCTCGTTGTGTTTGTGATCGTACGAGACTAAATCTTCCAGCGTGAAACCGTCGTGGCAAGTAACGAAGTTGATGCTGGCGTTGGGTGGTCGCTTGCTCCAAGCATACAAATCGCTGGAACCACAGAATCGCGTGGCGAATTCCGGCACCACGCCGGCATCGCCTTTCCAATACTTTCGTACGCAATCGCGATATTTACCGTTCCATTCGGACCAGAGCACGGGGAAATTGCCGACCATGTAACCGCCGGCGCCTAAATCCCACGGTTCGGCGATTAGCTTGACCTGCGAGAGGATGGGGTCTTGGTGAATAATGTCGAAAAATGCGCCCAGCTTGTTTACCTCGTGTAGTTCACGGGCCAACGTGCTGGCCAAGTCGAAGCGGAAACCATCGACGTGCATATCGAGCACCCAGTAGCGCAGGCTATCCATGATGTGCTGTAAGACGCGTGGATTTTGCATCTGCAGCGTGTTGCCGCAGCCGGTGGAATCCATGTAATAGCGTGGGTCTTCGGGGGAGAGCCGGTAGTACGCGGCATTGTCAATACCGCGGAACGAGAGCGTCGGCCCCAGTTGATTGCCTTCGGCGGTGTGGTTGTAAACCACGTCGAGGATCACTTCGATCCCTGCTGAATGCAAATTGCGAACCATGGTTTTGAACTGCGCCACGGCATCGAGGGGGTGGTTCGCACGTGCATAATCAATTTCGGGGGCAAAAAAGTTCAGGGTGCTATAGCCCCAGTAATTCGATAACCCTTTTTCCACCAAGTGGCGGTCGTTCAAATGGTGATGCACCGGAAGTAATTCGACTGCCGTGACGCCGATATCCTTTAGATGTTTGATGACAGGATCGGTGCCCAGGCCTGAGTAGGTGCCACGGAACGATTCTGGCACTTCAGGGTGCAGCTTGGTGAAGCCTTTAACGTGTAATTCGTAAATGAAGGTTTTGTTCCAGGGAGTGCGCGGCGGCCGATCGTCTCCCCAGGTAAATGCGGTATCAATTACTTTGCCAAGAGGTGCATACCGGGCGTTGTCGCGCTTATCCATCGATAAGTCGCCTTTATCGGTACCCAGCTTGTAGCCGAACATCGAATCGGCCCAGCGGACTGGCCGGCCGATGCACTTGGCGTAGGGATCGAGCAACACCTTATTTGGATTAAAGCGATGTCCTTTGGCCGGATCGTAGGGGCCGTAAACTCGGTAACCGTAAAGCTGCCCTGGGGCAACATCTGGCAAATAGCCGTGCCAGACCATGTCGTTGTACTCGGGCAGCTCGATGCGTTCTGATTCGGTTTTGGAATCGGGGGAATCGAACAAACAGAGTTCGACTTTTTCAGCGTTCTCGGCGTACAGGGTAAAGTTGACACCGCGGCCATCCCATGTGGCGCCAAGCGGATATGGTTGACCGGGCCAAACTCGCATAGAAGGGTTCAGGGTTTAGGGTTTGAGGTTCAGGAAAACAGAAGCCGGGAAACAGTAGCAATTGTGAGGCCAAAGCTACCGATAGTGCACTGGAGCATTCAGAATCCTAGCATACCGGCGTGGGCGCGGAAGTAGGTGCTATGCCGGTGGTTTTGGTTATTCGTCCCATGGATTTGTTGGCTGCGTGATGGCTGGTTTCATCGCTGCTGCCAACGATTCGTCTTCTTCGGCCACACGTTTCGGTTTGGCGATGCGTATGGCCTGCACGGCCGGAACCACATAGAGCAAACTTAGAAAGAAAACGATCGCTGCCAAGGGAACAACCAATAAGACCACGGTACCAACATACGAAGATGATTCGAAAGCAATCGACGAACTCCAGAACGGATTGGTAATGTGGATCAGTGAATATTGATCGCCAAAAATGCCGCTCCAAAACTGGATTAGCCAGGGAGCACCGATACCAATCGTCAAGAAGACAATCTGTAATAGTACGGCAAGGGGCAAGGTCACCGTGAGAAAGCGGCGCGCAATACTCAATAGCAAATTACCCAAGCCCAAGTAGATAATGAGATATGACGTGGAAATTATAAAAAAGCCGATGAATCTACTCAACAGAACGGTCGTTTTAATGACCGATGATCCCATGATGATTTCCGCTGAATGGATTGCGAACAGCGTCAACAGACCACCCGCGATGACGTTGCCGACGGCGAACATCA
>CAZIGP010000534.1:0-1654 GCA_964538425.1 uncultured Pirellulales bacterium
CAAGGTCTTGTTTCTGTATCTCGTCGCGCTGCCGTTTGGTCTCTTCGACAAAGCAGGCATGATGACCCCTATCATCGTGATGCTCGTCGCCTACCCGCTTCTGTCGCTCGACCAAATCGGCATTGAGCTGCAAAACCCATTTTCCGCAAAACGGTTGAGCCACCTGCCACTCAACGAAATTTGTGCATCGATTCAAGCCAACCTCATGGCCTTGAGCGATGACGACGACTCGCACCAAGCCCTCATCGAAAAACGCTCCGAGTATGCGGCGTAAACAAATCACCGCTTCTGCTGTCGAATTCAGAGATCAAAAAAGCAGCACACCTCCATGAGTTTCGTTCACGAGGCTTTCCGCCGCAGGCGGTATTAGCCCGATGTTTATGGCAGAGTAAGTGCGGTAAGGTTTCATTCGTTGATCACAGCGGCAGATATTCTACGCGGTTTTCAATGTCTATTGGCTCAAAGACCTTCGTGATCAATTCCAAATCGCGCACCGCTTGTCCCGTCGTTATGCGTAGCTGATGGGCATAGATAACTCCCGAAAACAATTCTCCTTGCCGTTGGCGGCGAGTGGCTTCACTAAGCATGTCGTCATCCTGGCTAAAAATCACTCTGCCAAGCTCTCGCGCACGATTCAACAAAGCAGGGTCGGATAGACGAGCACAGCCATCTTCCTGGGCGGTAGTCACATCGACACCACGGCGGCGCAAGCCCTCCGTGACGGCGCGGCGCACTTGAACATCCATGTATAGTTTCACGCTCACAAAAGTTTTCCCATCGCGCGCAGCCGTCGTCGGCCGGGGGAGTCAAGAGAAGCTGCACGCAGCGCATCCGCCTCACCCAATTGCCGTTCGATTTCCTCGTCGTATTCCGCCTTGTGATCGAAATAGTGCATCAGCGCGGCATGAATCTGTCCCATCGTGAGGTGGCCGTCGTGCTGATCGCAAATCTCCACCGTGCTGGAACCATGAGCGATATGTTCCAGCGCAATTTCAATAACTTTGATATTAGTATCGTCGATCCACGCACTGCCGCGATCGTCCAAACGAATATGAGTATCCGAAGCTGTGGCCATATTTTACCTCGAACACAATTATACCACGTAAGTTAAGTTTGGGCATTAAGTGCTGAAACGACCATCCAGCAGCAACCATATACACCATCCACCCTAGCGATGGCAAAATCCCGACGCTATCCGTAAACTAAACGCATCGATCGGCTTAATCAATAATCCACACGCGATTCGAAAACGGAGCCAACACTGTGGCAAAAGCACTGCTGGTCATCGATATCCAAAACGACTACTTCCCCGGTGGCAAGTTTCCGCTGTGGCAACCCGACGTCATTCTTCAAAACGTTGAACATGCCATTCAAAAAGCCAACGAACAACAGATCCCGGTCATCTACGTTCAGCACTTGACCGATAGCACCGGCCCTTTTTTCAATCAAGGATCGGCGGGAGCGGAAATTCATCCACGTATCCTCGCTGCTGCCCCCAATGCTCCCGTAGTTACCAAGCAATTTGCCGATAGCTTCGAAAAAACAACGCTTGAAAAAACACTTTCAAAGCTTGGGATCGATGAATTGCTGGTCTGTGGAATGATGACCCACAACTGCGTGACTCACACATCGATTTCAAAAGCGGCAGAGAAGT
>CAZIGP010000534.1:1664-3962 GCA_964538425.1 uncultured Pirellulales bacterium
GCACGACCGTGGATGAAATGATCCACAACCTCGCCCTCCATGCGCTATCAACACGCGTCAAATTAGTCCCAGCGAGTGAAGTCTTGTAAATCTCACGCTGCGAAAGTTTGCATGGGTACGTGCAATCAGGGATCCGTAAAAGTACACGATGACGAAGATGTCAGAGAGTCACATGATTTTTTCTGGACTGACAGGTGATGCTCGTAATCTTCGGGAAAAACATTGATTTATTGGCTCGAAGTGTCAGGAAAGGTGTCAGTAGGCTGTCAGGATCCTGTCAGGTTGGTGTCAGGTAGGCAGTAGAAAGCTGCCAAGTGGGAGTGACGAGGCAGGATGGGAGGGTTTGGGGTTCAGGGTTCAGTAAATCGAAACGATCTTTTCTCGCCCTGCTTGCCTTGTCACCAAAGCCAGGGAATTGTCCGATTAATTAAATTGCCAAAGATCTACATGTGTTGTATCGTTTGTACACTAATTTGTCAAGAAAAAAATAGCTTGACAATCGCTTTTTATTTTATATGATAATGCGTACAGTTAATGATTGAGCTTGGTATTCGTGAGAGCTGCTGGCTAGTACTCTGTCAGAGCGAAAGCTTCGGATTCAAATCTCTCGGCAGAGCACTAGGCATTTACTTGCCGACGAACCACTTACGTGTTCTTCGGTCGTGCTTAGTCAACCCTAATTCTTAGAGTTGAGTAAGCACTAACCCAGCGGTATCTGATCGAGGCCCGTCGCCGGAGATTTTTCGGCTGCGGGCTTTTTTTATGCAATAAGTCGCGTTTTTTCTGTTTTAGTTCTTACTTTTAAGGAGTTATGACATGCACACTGACCCGCAAGCGTCTTCGCCTGGTATCAATTCTGGTGATTTGCAGAGCGAACACAGCCTGCCGCCGCCGAAGCCCAAGGGGGGCCGCAGGCTGGATGCGGCCATGAAAGAAAGAGTTTGCCAGTTCGTTGCGGCAGGACACAGCATTGAAGTGGCGGCCGACATGGTCGGCGTTAGCGAGCGGACGATCTATCGTGAGCGCAAGCGTGACGCTTTGTTTGGGCTGCAACTGAGCAAAGATAAGGAGGAAATCGCCGGTCTGTGCCTGGCCACTCTCAAAGCCGCGGCGGCTGAAAACTGGCGCGCTGCAATGCAGCTTTGGAAAATGGTTTATCCGCATCGCTGGCCTACCAGGGCCGATACGATCTCGGTCAAGCAATTCGAAAAATGGAACGGCGAATTGCTGCGGATTCTGTCGACTATTATGACCGACCAGCAGATGCAGCAATTCAATCAATTCATCAACAGCCCAAAATTGATGCAACTGCAAGGGGCGGCTTAACAGCGAGATCGAAACACTCCTGCTTGTAGCGGAATTCGTGAATTCTGACGTTACTTTACGAATGGTCGGAAGTCTCACGAATTCCGCTACGGTTTTGCCTTACGACTTTGCACGAAAATACTAACCTGGCGCGCCAGCGAGGGAATTAGCCATGAAGCTTCTAGCTATCCGTCTTTATGCGTCTTCTGCGAAACAAACACTGGCTTGCCCAACACGGCCTGACAAAAATCGGTGGCCGGTTCCGGCAGCAGACCGCGCAATGGATGCAGCATCGTCTTTCTCAACGACCTGCGAGTTGGGAACCGCCTCCATTCGAAAACGATCTGCTGGCTTGGGCCAAGCATTTTCTGCCGCATCATTTTCAAGCGCCGCCTTCGGCGATGCATCGGGAGGTGGCGGCGCTGCTGGACGAAGCAAGCCAGGAGTCAGAAGTCAGGAATCAGAAGTCAGGGATCGACGAAGCCACACGGGCAGACTTCGCTTGCCCGTGGCACCCAGCAGGTGAACTGCAAACCGACATCGAATCGCAACCACGCCCTTCCTTGCGTCAGGGCGTGCCACCCCACTTCGCATTCAAGCTAAATGTTCTCGCCCCACGCGGCAGCGCCAAATCGACGCTGGTCACGCTAGCCTACGTGTTACGTGAGGCGCTCGCTCTGCGTCAGCCTTACATTTGGATCATTTCTGATACAAAGCATCAGGCTGTGGCACACTTGGAAAACATCCGCGCCGAGCTAGACGATAATCGCGAGCTGACAGGAGCTTACCCTAGTGCGCGCGAGTTTAGCGCTACCCGCAATCGCATCCGCCTGAAAGACGTCCAGATCGAAGCCTTCGGCACCGGCCAGCGCATCCGCGGCCGACGTTTCCGTGAGCATCGCCCCACGCTGATCATCTGCGACGACTTACAAAACGATGGACATATCTATTCCCCGCGCCAGCGCGACCACACCCGCACCTGGTTCCACGGCA
>CAZIGP010000535.1:0-3960 GCA_964538425.1 uncultured Pirellulales bacterium
CCATAGAGCGGTTCGTCCCAGAAAACCCCGCTCCCACCCGGTGCATTCCCATACAAAGTGTCGAACAATTGTGGGTCGTTATGGGGATAAGCATGCCAAGGAATACCAGCTTGCGCTGCCGTCGTCGCGACGGGATCGTTCACATGGTTCAGGGAAATGGTCGACACTGTGTTCAAGCCCGCCGCCCGAAATTGTGCTGGATCAAACGGAACGATGTAAGTTGCAACGCCACCCGAGCTTCCTGCAGCAATGCCCATGATCGTGAACGGGTTTTGACGCACCCATTGCTGGCCGAAGTTGGCGGGGCGAGCGCTAGCTTCCATTGTTGTCAAAAACGAAAGCCAGAAAGTAAAATACCAACCAATGAACTTACAAGATAATCGTAGAGACATATTCGAAACGCTTTATTAAATTTCAAGTTTTGTTGTAACAATGATGTACGCCAGAAACCGCAATCAAAAATTAGGGAGCTTCTTTACGTTCGACATCAATAAACACCCCTTTCATATGGCTTAAACCACCAGGTTTAATCGCATTTTCCAAAAATGAATACACGTACAGAAGCCTGCCCGGCGCAACTTCTCGGATATCCGTGGAACCACATGTCGTACCACTCGTCGCCACCGGTTCAGGCCAGTGTGTGTCGTGATAAAGAGTCGTTTTAGAGGTCCAAGTCTCACCCGATCCGTCAGGGGAAAATATGATGTGATCGCCCGATCGCCCAAACGAACAAGCCAACACGCCGTTGGACAACAAGACCATGTCCGGAAATACACTCGCTGCGTAGCTAGGCAAAACACGCGGCTCAGTCCAAGTACGACCGTCATTTGAGGATCGACAAGATTGCAGTGGATAATTTGGGCCGCTTCCCGTGCGCATCACGCATAACAAGTCCCCTTTTGCTGTCCGAACCATGACCGGCTCACAATATCCTTCACTCGGAGCTTTAGCGTCGAAAGCGACAGTCGAATAGTAATCCCAGTTGATACCACCATCAGTCGATCTGACTAATAGGGATCGAAACCGGATTTGTGCCGCGTGGAAGTTATATTTCTGTTTGGCCTCGCCATCCTTAACGTCAGCATCAAATGAACCGAACATAGTCGCTAATAACGAGCCATCTTCCAGTTCGATAATTGAACGCTGAAACATCATGAAAGCGCTGTTATTCTTCCATGCCAAAACGTCCTGCGGGAAAGCGACTCGGCCCTTACTCCAACGGAAATTATTTCCATCGTCCGAAAGACCGACGTTACAAGACACAGCCCGAGCATCAGATGTTTGATAGGTAAAAAACCCTAACCAGAGACAGGCTCCATCCTTGCGCCGGATAAAAGAATGTCCGCCAGATTCGCTGCCGTTCTTTAAAATTGGCTTTCCCCACGTCCTACCACCATCTTGAGTATAGATAAGTGTTTGCCGTAAGTCTTTTTCTTTTAACCAATCGTCGGCTGCCGACCATACGGCGAGCATGAGCTTTTCTTTGTCAAACTGATTCAAGGTAGGAAAAGAGAACGTAGGAGGAGCGCTTGCAATCGTGAATGGTTCTCCTATTTTTACCTCAAGCTTCTCGTCTTCTAGGGAAGGCTCCGCCGTAAAAGCTGTAGGTGGCAATAAGGCACACAAATAAATCAGGTACAAATAAATATATTTCATCCTTACGTCTCCATAAATTTGATTGCCAGAAGTCTATTGCTCGAAGCAGAAAGTCTTCTGGCAGGATATCGCACGAACCAGCGACTAAAAGAACAGCATATAAAAGCAATTACAATCAAATAAATTGACAATGGCTCAGGTACGATATTAGTTGAAACATAGACTCCTCGGATAGAACTTAAAGCGCCCGGAGTAACACTGCTTTCTAGGTAAGAATAAATATACAGCAGCTTTCCAGGCTCGACTTCTTTAATCGCCGTATAGCCGCACGTGGGAATTGTGCCTGCATCATAAATCGTGGTTGGCGTTGTCCAAGACTCACCCTTGCCATCCAGTGAAAACATAATGTGATTGTCGTCCCTACCATAAGACAGTGCGAGGATCCCATTGGACATCCGAACGAGGTCTGGAAACACTCCCGTTTCGGAGTTAGGCAGCGATTGGGGCATACTCCACGTAAGGCCGTCATCCGTCGAGCGAGATATTTGTAAAGGTTGATAACTACCAGTTCGCATCACACAGAGTAAATCTCCATTTGCCATTCGCTCGATGACAGGCTCATCGTACCCTTCATCAGATGGATTCGGATGATAAGCAATGGTTGAGTAATAGTTCCAGTTTGTACCGCCATCGTTCGATTTTACGATGACAGAACGATACGCCGTATCGCCTTGATATTTTCCATACATCGTTGCCAGGATTGCACCATCGTTTGCACGGGTAATTGATCGAGCAAACATCATCATGGGAACTGATGGGTTTGGTGATAATGCGATAGCTTGAGGAAAGGAGACAATACCTTGAGTCCAAGTAAAGTTTTGACCATTGCTCGAACGCCCAATGCTGGCAGCCACTGTAGTCGAGTTCCCGGTTTGATCGGTGAGAAACCCAATCCAAAGGTTTGTTCCGTCATCAAGCCGGGCGGAGGAATGTCCGCCAGATGAAATGCCTGTGAGGACATTTGCCGAACTCCAACTTTGCCCGCCATCTGACGTATGCAGGACGGTTTGTTGCCGGTCGTTCATATTTAACCATGCGTCGGGCGACGACCACACGGCCAGCATTAAATCCTGAGGATCTTCACTAACATTGTGAAGTGTTGGGAATGCAAAAGTCGGTTGCGCACTGGCGATCGTGAACGGCGAGCTCACAGTCACCTGTAAACTGGCTCCAAAAGCTTGCCCCAAATAAGCCTCGCCGAAAATTACTAAAGCAGCGATGCAGGCACGTTGGATCAAAACCAAATTCACGTTCGTCTCCGAAATTAATATGTTGTTAAGTGGCAAATAGCGCATACAGCTATTTTTTAAGAATAAAGTCGTGTTCTAATTGGCCGGTACCCGAGACAAGCTCGAGCGACAATTGCGATTCCTTATTAAATTTGGTCGGCAGTATTTGCCGCGGCGGTGGCTGGCCGAAACCAGGTGAGCGATTGGCAAGTTCCGTCGGATCATAGGCCAGAATTTCAACTCGATAGGATCCCACGACAATACCCCCAACTTCAGCCGTGTTGTATTGGCCATTTTGGATAAAGGTGGGCATCGCTGGAGAGGAGGTTCCTGAAACCGGAATAAACCGAATCCGCCCGTCTTGAATCGGTTGCCCACCATAGGCAACCTTTCCAGACACCAAAACACGCTCAGGCCCATCAACTCGAGCACAGCCAGTGAATGCGAGTAAAAGAAAACTAAAAAGAAGACTCAATGTTAAGACCTGATTTAGTTTCATGGTTGTGCAGCGATACAAGCAACGAATGAAGCCTGCTGTCATGGATTTCTCAAGCGACTTGAATTAACAACATTGGCCAAGCTACTTAATTGAAATGATAGGAATTGAGTGTTTTATAATGAACTTAAAATGAACTGCCCGACACAGCTTCACTGCCGGCACGGGTCGTAAGCCCCTTAAATACAAATGAATCAATTGTATCGCTCAAAAAGTGAGTGCTGCCGTCGGCAAACACAAAATGGCAACCGCGCGGGTGATAACTACTAAATCCCATATCATCAGGAACGTAGCTGTATCTCCATCCCTGACGTAACGGAAAATTAATTCCGTTATGGGTGTCGCCAATATTCCAAGTAGTCCAGAAATAGCCCAAATATAATCCATCCTTGTTGCCATATCCCGGTGTTCCAGGGACGCCATTGATAGCTTCCCCAACCATTAATGTTTTGCTAGTTCCATCCAATACATCTTTGGTCTTTATCTTTGATCGTTGAAAAAACACACCGTCTGCTCCAGGCCTACTATTACGAGATTGCACTTCTTTAGGCCACGTTCCATCGCACGTGTAATCGACGC
>CAZIGP010000536.1:0-2402 GCA_964538425.1 uncultured Pirellulales bacterium
GGAGTGGCCTTGACCTCATTGGGATACCAGATGTGGGTCAGGTCATGCAGCATGCGGTCACGTTCGGCTTGTGTCATGCCATCCCACTGCGCCTGCGACAGGCCGGCACGGTTCGCGTTGGTGACATAGGCATAACGGAAGGTTTTACCATCGGCAAAATCGTTGCCATTGGTAGTGCCGCTGACGACCGGCAGCGTGGCGCGCACCAAATTGCTCTCACTGTCATAATCGAAGATCAACGTGCGATTGTTCGTCTGGCCAGTGAAATCCTGTGATGTTGCATTGCCGTCAAAATCCATGTCGCCCTTGAAATCCTTGACCCGCGCCAGCCGGCCCATTTTGGCCGTATCGGTGGTGGCAATCGTCAAAGTGCGGCCGCTGACGGTCTGCGCCGTGCGGGCATAATATTGATAGCGGATTTCACGACCCATGGTGTCGATCACATAGGCCAGGACATACTTCAAGTCGCCGCCAGCATTGTTGTCGGGATCAATCTGCTCGTAATGGAACGTCATCCGGTTCTCGTTGCGGTCGTGCATTTCTTTCAGGCGGCCGTTTTTGTTTGGGGTGCCAGTGTCGCCGAAGCCATGATAGGTACGCACATCGCCGTCTTCCTCGCGAATCTCACAGTCGCCGTTCGACAGGCGGCGCAAGTTAACGAAACTCGATGGCGGCGTGCCCCACTTTCCGGAGCTTAAGTTGACATAAACGCCACCGGCCTGCCCCGCCCGGTAATTGAAATAATTGGCATCGTTGTCATCGCCGGAGCCGTCCTTAAGCAGGTATTCGTCGGCATACGAATAGGTCCAGTTTTCCCCGAAATCGCCCTTGCGACCAATTGAGCCGCGATAGTCGTGACTGCGGTAGACTCTCCGGAACACGTAGTCAAATCCTCGGCCTTTGATCACCAGGCTATCGATGTCGAGTTTTTTCTCTCCGTCGCAAAGGTCGATGGAATTGCAGCAGCCGCTCGAATTGGCGGGAGGCGGGGCAGCGTCATTGTACGACTCGGGCTTGGCAGTGTCCTTGCCGACGCCGTTGGGGCAGGTGGAACATGCGTCTGAAGTGCCCTTCTCGCCTTCAGAATCTTCCGTTCCTGGAGGGTTGTCTGAGGGCGGATAGGCAATATCGATCGGCTCGCCATTGTAGCTATCGTTGTCCACACTTGCGGTATCTAGATTTATGGCAGAAAGCACATACGCCGCAAATTGCTGAGGTGTGTTATAGCGGATGGTCTGCCCGTTTGCGTCAGTGGCCGAGAATGCTGGCTGCGTCGCCAGAATCGTCGGACTGCCATGCGCGCCGTGAAGCACGAATGCAGGCGAATTGAACGTGAGCCCCTGAATGATGGGCGTGACAGTCACGGTTTGCTTGACTGGCCGCTGATCGGCGCTGTATACGCAGCGCGGACTGACCCCAAGCTGGATCACTGTTGAGAACTTGGTGCCTCGCTCCTCGCCGCCAATGTATGCGCGGAGGGTAAAATCGTTCTGAGAGGTGCTGGTGGTGTTGGCGCGAACATAGATTGTAGTCTTATTGCCCGCACCGCCTGCGGTCGTCACGCTGGCCGAAGTGGCAGTGCCAGTCGCCCCATAATAGACGCTTCCGGTGCCGCTGGAATCCAAAATTTGGCCAAGATCGACAGTGACAGCCGAGGTGCCCGATGCGGTCACTGTCAGCGTATACTTCAAACCAACGTTGGGAATGTCGCCGAAGCCCGCAGCAAAGCCGGTTTGCTGAATGCAAGATTGGTTCGTCGTATCGGTGGAAAGGGCTAGTGCGATTGAATCGACCGTGTCTGGAATGCCATTGCTATTTCCGGCAACGATGGTCTTCACTGTTAGCGTTAGGTTATTACCGACCAGACTCAGAATGCTTCCGCTGGCAGTGACCGTTGTCGTTCCCAGCGTGACATTGCCGGAGGCGGTGAGCGTCACGAGTTTCTTGTCCACGCTGATCGTTGCATTACTGACGGTCAAGCCACCGGACAACGTATAATTGCCAGTGGTTGTCGCCGACGTTCCCATCGCTTCGCTATAGCGGAGGTAAACCTTGGTCAGGTCGGTGTTGTTCGACGTGGCATAGGTTAACGTCGGCGCGGTTCCAAAATCCCAATTGTCATTGAACCCGTTGTTGGTGCAGTTGTTCGTTCCGTCGATCTCGATCCCCGGCTTGGCGTCCGAACCTTTGACCGCAGTATAGGCGACGGACTGCGTGCCCGTCACGTTGAGCCTGAAGGCATGGACCGGCTCAGTGCTTTCAAACGTGACGGTATTGCCGGCCGAGCCGCTCAGCGTGAGATTGGTGATCGTAAATAACTTGCCGCCAACCAGCTTGACTGTGTCGCCAGACGAGACGGTGAGATTGGTCGCGGTGAAGCCGTTCGTCGTAAAGGTCAGTGA
>CAZIGP010000536.1:2412-2747 GCA_964538425.1 uncultured Pirellulales bacterium
GCCACTTTTGCTGACGGCCACTGTGCCAAGCGTCTGCGAACTGCCAAAATTGACACTTTGCGTCCCACTGCCATCAAAGGTGATCGTGTTTGCGCCCGCGGTAAACGTTCCGCCGGTCCTGGTCCAGTTTCCGTCCACGGTAAATGCGCCACTGGGCGCAGTGAAGGTTCCGCCAGTAATCTCGACCGGACCGCTGTTGACATCCCACGCGCCGGTCGAGCCGGTGACCGTGCCGGCGGCGATTTTGAATCCCGACGCGCCCAGCGTGACGGTAGAACCTGTCGCCGCCGAGATGGTGCCGGTGAAAGTCAAGTCGCGGAAGGGCGACGTGGAGA
>CAZIGP010000536.1:2757-3956 GCA_964538425.1 uncultured Pirellulales bacterium
GGTGTAACCGGTCTTAACGTCGATACCCGCGACGCTGATGTTTGCGTCGATGGTGCAGTTCTTGGTGGAGGTGGCGTCGAACGTCGCGACGTCACCGGTTGCCGGCACCGTGTTGCCGGTCCAGTTGGCCCCTTCAGACCAATTGTTCGATGTCCCGCCACCATCCCAGGTTACGGTAGCAGCGCTCAGCGAGCCACAGAGCAGCAGCGCTGCGCACACGGCGCGGCCGAGGAAGGACGACAATTGAGTTTTCATGCGAGGACTCCGATGATATGTAGCGCTTCGATACACTCTACGCTTGGTTCTTGCGTCTGAACTTTAAAAATCAGCCTGTTGTAGGTTATCAGGAGGCTCTATACGTCGATTTTTCAGATCGGCAATAAAATTTCGAACCATAGAATTTCTTCACGCTGCAAAGCAATGCAGCGCAAAGTATTGGTGACAAAAAAATATTTGTACTTAACGCGTGAAAACTTCAGCGCGCGAAAGCGCCGACTTGACGCGCGAAAAACGACGCTCCACAAATAGCAGCATGCATTGCGAGTTAGAACAATCGATTCATCATGCGGACACAATCCAACGCGCAGGTCTCATAGGAGGAATCTTTTAAATTCTGGAAACGGCAGCGCCGCGCGCTAGCTCTCGATCAATTCGCCCGCACTCAATTGACGTACAGGAGGTTTTTGCGCGCGGCGGTAAAGCCGGAGGCGCTCACTCGATTTCCTATTCATTTGCAAGCCGTCAAACCAGCGCTGTGCCAAGGGAATTGTCGGCGGTTCGGTGGCGAGCAACGCGATCTCGGACCAAATTAGTCCGTTTGCAGGTGGAGGGGGCAGTTCTTCATCGACATAGTGAAGATTGTGGAAAGCTGGAAGAGTCCGGATTGACATGCGGGGAAGTGCTTCTATCATTTCGCGCACTTCAATATTGAACGATGTGGGGGAAGTCGCGTGCGCCAGCGCCGTATCGGCATCGCCATCGGCCGAAGAATGCTTCGTTGCGTCTGCGTCAGCCGCGGACGCCGCAATGCTGACATAATCCATACGTTTGAAATTGCCGGACAAGCCAGAGATTTCGCTCAATCACTCAAACAACTTGCCGGCAGCCTTCCAAAAGAATGGTGCGATGCTGAGCTGCAGATCGCAATGACGCCCGAGCTGTTGGCGTGTTGTGATCGTCTGCCGACAACGGTTGCGACC
>CAZIGP010000537.1:0-3954 GCA_964538425.1 uncultured Pirellulales bacterium
CTGCCTTTTTCAATTCGCAAGCAGCAATTTCCTGCAGAATTTTATAGCTAGGTGACGGAGACTGTTCGGGAACTCAAGCCGGTGAATTTCACCTGTAGTCATGCGTCTCCTGCGCCGAATGATTTGCCGTGAATTACAACCTTCACTTTGTCGGCGATGGAAGCTACCTCTGCATTAGATTTTCCAGATATTCTCAGCTAATTTAACTAGATAGTAGAATTGCGAACTTATTCAAACGGACTCGTCCGATATCTGCAATGAGCAATATCTTCCCCGCGAACCAAAAACGCTTCGCGCGAAAACATTTTGCCCGTGCGGTAATCTTCGTATTCTTTAGGACCGACGGTTCCTGCTGCTGATGCGTAGCGCAGAACCAAGACTCGCCGCCAGCGGCTCGATCGATTCGGAAGCGAGTTGTGTGGCATCATCGTGTGATGGATCGCCAAACCACCCGCCTTAATGCGATACTGATACTTAACGGCGTCGATGTCGGCCGGCAACGCCGACGGTTCGATTTCCTCAGTAAATAAACTATCTACCGCCTTCTTACGGGGCAATTCACCTTTGAGATGCCAGCCAGGAAGTACACACATCGCCCCGTTATCGGCATCCACATCGTCGAACGGAATCCATAATCCAGCAGCTAAAGTTCCCGTAATGTTCCAGTACGGCGTATCTTGGTGCCAGGCAATGGTCCGGCCGGCTCCGGGAGGTTTGCAGAGTAAAGCGCTCGCCCACAAGATAATGTGGGGACCTACTTGCCGCTCAACCAAGTCAAGAATAGGCGGCTGAGTTGCCAGATTCCAGATCCAACGATCCTGCATGTGGGCTGAAATAATATTATCTGCCTGCACGCCCAGCGGCGCTTGCTTGAGCATCCGCTCGATGTTGGCTTGGCAAGCGGCTAAAGCTTCTGGGGTCAGTAATCGATCAAACGTGAAGTATCCCTGTTGCTCATATTGACAATGCTCTGTTTCGCCGTAAGAGAAAGCGGGATCGATCATCGAAGACTTAGACGAGGTCGCTATTTCGAGTGCAATAGACATATCAAGTGTTCCTAAATAAAAGAGACCTTAATCTTAAAAAATAAAATTGAAATCGTACGGTAGCATGCCACGAACAAGCGCCAACAGAATGCCAAGGAATCATACAAAGGCGCAAGGCCCGCAAAAACGAATTCCGATCCGTCGCCATTTAATCAAAGCATCGTATTCCCATAATTTCTTCGCGCCTTAGCGTGAGTTTTATTTACACCTTGAGTTATTTCACTTGAAATGCGTAAAAATCTCCATCTTGTAAGAGAAAGCGTAAGGCCCGGCCGTTTTCCGCTGGGGCATCGCCCAGTGATCGTTCCACGCCGTCGGCTTTCCAGGTCACTCGGTAGCGCAGCGGATCGTTCGCGGCCAGTTGCGATTGCTCGGCTGCAAAACCCGGCAGCACCTTGCCGTCTTTATCGAGCACTTCGACTTGCATTTTCCCTACGGAGAGATCGGCGTTCACCAGCAGATTACGCCCACTGAACTGCAATGGATGCGTTTCGAGAATTCCTTCCGCAAGCCAATTCACTGGCCGCAACGAAACAAAGCGATCAAAGGACAACGTTGCCAGGCCGATGCCATACTCGCGTGGCTGCGTGTCTTCAATTTCTGTTTTTGAAGCCGCACCTCCGACTCCGCCGAACCTCAACGTGCCGCTCCGCCAATTTCCCTCGCCCCATCGAATCTTGGTGCCGTAATAATAGATGTAGACCAGATCATCTTTCACCAGCATTGTCGAGGCAGGATGAAAGCGCATATCCCAAGGTCGCTTCGTGACGGGCTCCGATTTTTCTTGTGGCATAAACACCGCCCGATCGGCAACACGATGCCACTTTCGGCCATCTCGACTCACCACTAACTGTAGATCCATGTCGCCCAGCGCATTATTCCCCGGTTCCTGAATGAGGTGATAAATCGGCAACAGGCCGATCAACTGGTCGCCGTATGCGGTCACGCATAACGCATGGGTTTGTACCCATGGATACCCGTCTTTTTTGTCAGTTTTTAGTACCGACTTCTTCGGTGTCCAATGCTCAAAATCGCTGCTCACTGAAATTCCCACGCCGCGCATCACGTGAGGCCAGGCAGGATCTTTTTCCTGATTTCGGACAAACGCTAAAAACTCACCATTCCAAGGAACCACCGACGTCGTCGTATCGTTTTTGCCAATTGAATCTCGCCAACTATGAACTTCCCATTCAATGCCGTCGGGCGAGAAGGCATAAATCGCACCACCTGCGGCCTTGTAACGCCGCTGGGGATTCGGGTCCTCGGGCGTCTTCATCACGCAGATGCCGTGGCCGTCGGTAATCACAATGTTGTGCTTGGCATAAGTTCCCAAGGGATTTTTGCCAACCATCGGTTTGGACCAACGAATTCCATCGTCCGACTCGGCATAACAGATGTAGTATTCCGGCAATCCCGGTCCTACCGAAACACCCGAGTTGGCAGTACTGGTTTTTTGGCTGGCCATATACCAGCAACGGAATTTTTTTAGCTCAGGTTCATAAAGCACGGTTCCATAAACTTGCATCAACTTATCTTCCCAGGGGAAATTCTGCCTGATGACAGGATTGTCCGGGTGTTTAATCGGCTGTTTCAGATCGCGTTGAAGGTTAATCAGACGTGCAATGACATAATCATCCAAAAACAGTTGTGAGTTGCTGGAAATCGGAAAGACCGCTGATTTTCCTTTTCCAGCCGGTTCGGCGGCGGCTGCATTGGCCGTTATCAACCAACACGCACCGAAGACCGAGATCAACTGCTTGACGACTTTTTCTTGCATAGATTGCTTTATCCCGTGCTATTCAGGAATCGAATGGCCAATGGAGTGATGCCTTGTTAAGGATGAATGACGAACAATTCCCCTGTGCCGCCGGGCAGACTTAATTCGAAGCGGTTTTTATTGATTTCGACAGGTTCTGGCTTGCCGGTTTCTCGCGAAATTTTGGCGATAGTTTGAACGTTGGTAGGCAAAACCAGCGTGATCGGCATGGCGGTGGCCTCGGCCGATTGAGCGTCGCCGTGTGCGAGATTCACCACCATTACGTAACGCTCGCCGTGGTCGTCTTGGAAAAAGCCCAACAGCACGTTTTTATGCAAGTCCGATTCAGGAATCAAAACATTCGAGATCATCGATTTGCCGACTACGCTCCGCGACAGCAATTTCAGGCCAGCTGGCAAAGGATTGACCACGGTCTTGCCGTCGATCTTTTGCCGGCCGGGAACATATGCCACATCCGTGCTGGTCAAAAACCGCAGCGTATTTCCTAAGTAGCTGATTTCATCGTTGAGCTTCGCTATCTGCTCGTAGAGCGGTGTCGGCTGGTAGTTCGAATCGATGATCGCTTTTTCAAAGAGCGGGTCATAAGCAAAATACGCGATGCCCGTAAAACCGAAGGCCAGGCAAGAGTAAACCTGCATCCGAACGTCCGACTCACTCGGAAAGCGGCAGCGTTTGGGATGCTCGTAAGCTTGCACGAACATCCAATACGGCAGCTCGGCTTTCAGAGCTTCAGTGCGAATCATTTCTAAGATCAAGAAGTACCGGTCGATCAGATAGCGATCGGGATTTTGTTTTTCCGGCTCCCAAAACGGGTAGACGTCGACCATTAACACTTCGCTTTGGGCGCGCTGGATGAGATCGTTTAAATAGTTGCGGTAACTGTATGGAAAAGTCTTCAGCGTTTCTGAAGCAGTATTTTCCGGAGTCTTGCCGGCCAAATGCGGAACATGCTGCGGGTCGCTGACTGGCGAAAGCGGATTGCCATTCGTATAGACCAGCAAGTCGGGGTAAGTTGTTTTGATCCACGAGGCAATTTCCGCCAGGGCTTCCATTTCAGGTAACTTGGGTTCGTCCCAGAGGAGAAAGCCTTCTCCGCGCGGATATTTTTGAACGAACTCAGCCACCAATGTC
>CAZIGP010000538.1:0-3940 GCA_964538425.1 uncultured Pirellulales bacterium
CAACATTTACGTCGTCGTGGTTTGTTCCGAAGGACATCGAGATATTATCTTTCACGAACTACTTCGCTGGAACGTCTGGAATTCGCATGGAGTAGAACGAACGCCAAACGAATGCAAAACCGATCACCAACATCACCAGACCGATGATGCTTGTGTAATCCATCGTACCCTTTGAAAGTGCCGTTTCCTTCATTTTCACAGCAATTTCTACAGCCAACAGACCGAAGAGTGTCGAGAACTTGATGATCGGATTCAAAGCCACGCTAGTGGTGTCTTTGAATGGGTCGCCGACCGTGTCGCCGACCACCGTGGCCGCGTGCAGGTCGGTTCCTTTTTCCTTCAGATCGACTTCGACCAACTTCTTTGCATTGTCCCACGAGCCGCCTGCATTTGCCATGAAGATGGCTTGGAACAAGCCAAAGATAGCAATCGACACGAGGTAGGCAACAAAGAAGTTTGGATCGAAGAAAGCAAATGCCAAAGTCATTGCCATCAGAGTGATGAAGATGTTCCACATGCCGGCTTGGGCATATTGCGTGCAAATTTTCACCACGGTTTTCGAATCTTCGATATCGGCTGAAGTTTTGTTGAGATTAAAGTTCTTTTTAATAAACTCAACAGCACGATAGGCTCCTGTGGTCACGGCTTGCATTGATGCACCGCAGAACCAGAAGATGACCGAACCGCCGCAGATAAAGCCGAGCAACACCGGAGCGTCGGTCAAGCTTAACTGGAGCAATCCTTTTTTGCCCAATAGCAAAATGATCGCGAAAATCATTGTCGTGGCACCGACCACCGCCGTACCGATGAGCACGGGCTTGGCCGTAGCTTTGAACGTGTTACCGGCCGAGTCGTTGGCTTCGAGGTAGTGCTTGCCTTGATGGAAGTCGGGTTCGAAACCAAAATCACGCTTAATTTGCTCTTTGACACCAGGAATGCTTTCGGTTTGTGCCAGTTCGAAGATCGACTGAGCGTTGTCCGTAACCGGCCCATAGCTATCTACGGCAATGTTAACTGGACCCATACATAAGAAGCCGAAGGCCACCAAGCCGAAGGCAAAAATGGAACCTACACCAACCAAGGTTCTTTGTCCTAGTTCGACCTTGATGCGATCGCGAACCGTCGCATCCAATCCGTCCAACGTCGTCGAAGTGGCCACTTGGACAACCGCAGGAGCGGCTGCAACGCCTTCAGCACCCGCGGTTGCTGCGTCGTGCGCTGCTTTGGCTGCAGCTTCGTCGATTTCAGCTTGCGAATGGCGTAATTCTTTTTGGATTTGCGCCCGCGTGTCGGCTGTAATCGATGCATCATGCTCTAAAGTGTAAGACTTGGCCGAGGCCAACTGCACCTGCATCACATTATCAAGACCTTGGCGGCTGACGAAAAACGCACCCGCCATCAAAGCGGCAATCAACATGCCTTTCCAGAACGCACTGAAATAACCGGCGACCAAACCGGAGAGAATGGTCAGTGATGTGCCGCCTTCGCGTGAAGCCGTTACAATCTCATGCACGTGCTTGGAATGCGAACTCGTAAAGACTTTCGTAAATTCCGGAATCAACACGGCAGCGAGCGTTCCGCAACTAATAATGGTTGCTAGTTGCCACCACAATTGACCTGTAATTGCTTCAGAAACGCCAGGCACTTGCAGATCGCGAATCAACAGCCAGCTCATGCCGAACGAGGTCGTGATGCAAAGGATCGACGCGATCCAGATCAGCCGCGTCAGCGGGGCTTCGAAATCAAAATCCTTTTTGCCACGATATTTGGATTCCGAAATGCCTTGATTGATGAAGTACGACACACCGGACATGAAATCCATGAGGAACCGCATGGCGAAGATCCAGACGATCAGCTTCGCTTGCAAGTCGGCATGTTCCCGCGGAATGGCCAGCGTGATAAACGTGATAAGAGCCACGCCTGTGACGCCGTAGGTTTCAAAGCCGTCGGCCGTCGGACCAACTGAGTCACCAGCGTTATCCCCCGTGCAGTCGGCGATGACGCCGGGATTACGTGGATCGTCTTCTTTGACGTTAAAGACAATCTTCATCAAGTCGGAGCCGATGTCGGCAATCTTGGTGAAAATACCGCCGGCAATACGTAAGGCTGAAGCACCGAGCGATTCGCCGATTGCAAACCCTAAGAAGCAATAACCGACGATTTCACGGGGTACGAACAGCAGAATGACGACCATCATCACGAGTTCGAGCGAAATCAAAAACAAGCCGATCGACATACCGGCCTTGAGCGGGATGTTCACCACGTCAAGTGGATCGCCACGGAGCGACGCAAATGCCGTGCGTGCATTTGCGTAAGTGTTTACACGTATGCCGTACCAGGCCACCCAGTATGATCCAACCATGCCCACAACCGAAAATAGCAATACGATCGCCGTCGTGTTGAAAGATTCACCCTGCAAGGCCATGAAGTAATAAGCCATGGCTCCGCCGATCAAAATGAACAGCATGATCAAGAACTTGCCTTGCTGAATCAAATACGTCTTGCAGGTTTGAAAAATGATCTCTGCGATATCCAACATCGACTGATGGGCCGGCAATCGCTTGATCGTAGTGCGCAGATAAAGGCTGATGCTCAATGTTCCAACAATCACCCAGGCACCCCAAAACAACAGATCCCAAGCGCTAACTTCAGACCCGGCAATGGTGAACTTTCCCTTGTGCAAATCGGGAATGGCAAGATCCGCTTCGCTGGCAAAAGCCATCGAGCCGGATAATAAGGAGCAACACAATGCTGCTAATACCAGTAAGGGTGTTAATCGCGACAACAGGCGAACAAATTTCACGGCATGTCTCCCAGATACTGTGATTGGTGTGGACTAATTAAAACGAGTTTGTTTTTAAGGATCAGTTCTTAACTACAAATAGCCTGCGACGCAAAAGTCGATGGGTTCAGCATCGAATGGCAATTCAAACGAGAAAAGTACTCGCTCGGCCAGCGTGCGAGGTAAACAAGAATAATTTCCAATAGACGTGCAGGGGCTGGTGCTTGAAGACCGCATCGGTAGATTTTCCCCCGAAAACCTTACCACACGTCCGATTAGCGGAATTTAGCGAGCCGTTTTATTCGGCGTTCGCATGTCCCGCGGGCCGTCCCTTCGGCCTAATACGAATTCGTTTACTTCAATTGTCTAAAGCGTGGTATTGTAAATAAAACTCGAAATTCATGCACGGGGGATTTTGCCCAAATTTTTCACGAATTAGCGGGAGGCCAGGCCAATTATCTTGTGGGGCCCTGATGATGAAGCGAATGTCCCTGCTTGTACCCAATTTACTGCTATTCCGAATTACAAAAGAACTGATAATTAGTGCTTGAATTCTCGGTAATTCATTGCCGCAATAACTCCTTATGAGACCGCCAAAATATACTGTAGCCTCGGTTGTTTAAGCTGCCGGCCAGGGATACTATTTTAGGGTTATCTATGTCGTTTCAGCACCAAAAACGTGATTGTTTGCTCGATACCCTGCGGAAATATGGCAGTTGTGCGGTGGCGTTTTCAGGGGGCGTAGATAGCGCCGTCGTAGCTAAAGCAGCCCAATTGGCATTAGGCGATCGAGCTGTGGCCGTGACGGCGGTTAGCCCTAGCTTGGCCGAGGGCCAGCTTGAGGAAGCCAATGGTTTGGCAATGCTCATCGGCATTCGGCATGAATTATTGCGAACCGACGAGTTTGCCGACATTCATTACACGTCGAATCCCACCAATCGTTGTTATTTCTGCAAAACGGAATTGTATTCCCAATTAGAACAACTTCTTCCGCGGCTGAATGTGTCCGTCATCGTGAATGGAGCCAATCTCGATGATGCAGGGGATTGGCGACCTGGCATGGTGGCCGCTTCCGAACATCGTGTGCACAGTCCACTGTTGGAATGTGGTTTTACTAAAGCTGATGTACGTGCTCTGGCTGCCGATTGGCAATTGCCT
>CAZIGP010000539.1:0-3939 GCA_964538425.1 uncultured Pirellulales bacterium
TGGCTAGGACAATTCATCCAGCCTGATGGATCGGAGACCAAAGCGAAGCTCGATAAGAAAACAATTGGTGGCCAAGAAGTGCGGCTAGTCGACGTCACTGGCACCTATAAAGACGCCCCGGCCGGACCATTCGCGGGCGGAAAGATTACTGAACGCCCCGACTACCGCATGCTAGCAGCCATTATTGTGACACCGAATGCTGGCAATTATTTCATTAAGTTCTATGGTCCGGCAAAAACGGTAACGGACAATGAGAAAGCATTTCAGGAATTAATCGACAGCTTGAAAGCGAAATGAAGTCACTTTGCTATCTCTGCTAGCAATCCCCGAAGCCCAAAAGTTCGAGCGTTTCTCTTGACCTAATTGCCTCACCCTGCGACACTCCTGCCCTCGCATTTCTCACAAATCGTTTCCAAAAGTAAGGAAGTTGTCGCGATGGATCGCTACGTCTTCGTAGGTGTTTTCGCAATTCTGACTACTCTCGGCTGCAGTCAACCAGGCGAATCTGGTGCACCAGCGGCATCAAATACGCCAAACCAAACCGGTGAATCACAACCAAGCGACCTTGGTGAAACACCGGATAAAGCGGTAGCCCAATTCTTAGAAGCAGTCCGTAGCGGAAACGACGATACGGCGGCAGCATTGCTTACGCCACTGGCCCAGCAAAAGACTGCCGAAGAAGGCCTGGCGGTAGCTCCTCCTGGACGACCGACCGCCAAGTTTACCGTGGGAAAATTTGAGTTTGTCACAGCAAACAAAGACGGTGCTCATGTCCTTTCCAATTGGTCCGATGTCGACGAGAACGGACAAGTCCGTAGCGACGAAATCATTTGGGTTCTGCGTAAAGAAGCTGCCGGCTGGCGAATCGTCGGTTCGGTGATGAAGGTCTTCCCTGACAAAGACCCGCTGGTACTAAATTACGAAGACCCTCAAGACATGAAGCGAAAACTTCAAATGGTCTACGAAGAAGAGACAAAAACCGAAAACCCTCAACCTGTTTCCAATGGTCAACCACAAGCCAAAGTGCCCGGAAACACGCCTGCTGCAGTTCGTTGATTGCCTGAAAAATAGCAAATTCGGCACGATTCCACCCGCGAAAACGAGGTTTTCCCCTCGAAATGGTGAGAATTGTAAATCGTTGTAAAAAAACAACTTAGATCGAATCTCTTCGCCAGAACCCAGTCTCTTTCTTAGGGTTCCGCTTTTTTTTGCCCATTCGGCCTAGGCGCGCACGCTTCGTGATGTAGAGTTTGTGGAACAGATTTCGCAATCATCCTAAAGCGCCAGGACTTTCCAGACTGCGCTGTGGCTGCTTGACAAGAAGTCGTTGAATGCTAACCTAGCGTCCTAGCCTAGCTATTCGCGTTTGTTTGCGTAATCCTTAAAGCTTACAGGGAAGCTCGGGGGTTTAGGCCGATAGACGCGGCTAGCATGGGACACTAGGAAATCGGTACCTCGCTTGGCGGCCGTCCCAGGCGGGGGTGAGAATGTTGGACGGCAGTTGTTTTGTTTACGCCAAGGTACCTGTTTTTATTGTTGGAGGATTCGAGGATGAACCGCACTTTGATTTTGGGGATCGCGATTTTTGTCGCGGTCGTCGGCATCGCCCTCTTGGGCGGTGAGAAATCGGCTGTTGCCGGCCATGGTTGCCATGGTTGCCATGGTTGCCACGGTTGCGATGGCTGTGGTGGTGGAGATTGCTGTGGTGGTTGCCACTGCCACGGTCGTCGTTGCCACGGTCGTTGCCATGGCCGTTGCCACGGTCGACGTCGTTGCCACGGCTGCTGCGGCGGCTGCAACGGCTGCTGTGGTGGTAATGGCTGCTGCGGTGGACAAGCTGTTCCAGCTCCGGCTCCTGCCGAAGCTGCCCCAGCTCCAGCCCCGCCAGCTCCTACGACCTCGTTGAACAGCGATCGCGCTCCGTTCGCTTTCTCGACGGTCAACTTCCGTCGATAGATCGCTCATCGCTGGCCGCTCGTCCCTGCGATTGGCTAGTATACAGAGCATAACGAAAGCCGGGTTTCGCTTGTCGAAACCCGGCTTTTTCTTTGCGCGGTAGTTTGAATGGCTCCACTGCCGTGGCACTCGTCGTCTAGAATAATCGAAGAAGCTAAGCCACAAGGGCTCAACAACATGCTTTCGAGCTGATTTATGGCCGATCTCGTTGCTCAAGGACCAGAATTCCACCAACGATGGCGACGTGCACTGCCGCTTAACACCGAATTGGTTGTCGGCCGCCAAACTAGTGGATGGTCTACCGCATGGGATGATTGTATTTCCCACGAGCATGTCCGCCTGCTTTGGAATGGCAGCGTTCTCAAAGTCAAACGCATAATTGCTGCTGCTAATCCGGTCTTTTTTCAAGGCAAAACAGTTGATCAGTTTCAGTTAATGCCTGGTGAGCATTTTGTCATAGGTAATACCACGTTCACTCTGTCGGGAGAGCGAGTGCAAGTCACGCTCGATGCACCCCGCCCGAATTTAGAGCAGACGTTTAGCTCCGCCGAACTTAAACGCGTTTCTTTTCGCAATGCCCCGGAACGCTTAGAACTCCTAGGGCGTTTACCCGACTTAATCCAAAGCGCAACCACCGAAAATGAGCTTTTTGTACGATTGATTAGCTTGCTTCTCTCTGGCATTCCTCAGGCAGATGCAGCCGCTATTTTAGAAACCGACCCAGAAGCCCCAGCTTCACCTGCTCGGATTTTACATTGGGATCGTCGTCGAGTAGCAGGGAGTGGTTTTCAGCCAAGCCAACGCCTGATCCAAACATCCTTGACTCAGCGTCAAACGGTGCTCCACACCTGGACGAGCTCGGCCGCTGTCGAAGATTATACAGGTGCTGAAAGCATCGATTGGGCATACTGCACACCGCTATCAACAAGGAAATCTGATGGTTGGGCTTTGTATGTAGCAGGCCGATTCGGATTTAGCACACCCGGCAGCGGAGGCTACTCTGGTCCAACAGACCTGCGAGACGACATCAAATTTACTGAGCTCGCCGCCGCGACTCTCAGCAGCCTCCAAGAGCTTCGACGCCTGGACCGTCAGCAGGCTGGATTGAGTCAATTCTTTTCTCCCATCGTTTTAGAAGCATTAGCGACTGGTGACCCTGAAAAAGTATTAACCCCTCGCGAAACTGAAGTTTCCGTGCTCTTTTGTGATTTACGTGGATTCTCACGTACCAGCGAAAAGTCATCTGACGACTTATTCGGACTGCTCAATCGCGTTAGCAAAGCACTCGGGGTCATGACCCACCAGATTTTGGATCATGCCGGAGTCATTGGCGACTTTCAGGGAGACGCCGCCATGGGTTTTTGGGGCTGGCCATTGCCGATCAACGATGGGCCACAACGAGCGGCTTTGGCAGCTCTTGGAATCCGTGCCCAGTTTGAAGCGGCAGCAACACAGGCTAGCCATCCCTTATCAGGTTTTCGGGTGGGCATCGGCATCGCAACTGGACGCGCCGTGGCGGGAAAAATCGGTACCGCCGATCACGTCAAGGTCACCGTGTTTGGTCCGGTTGCCAATCTAGCCGCTCGGTTGGAGTCCATGACCCGGCTTCTGCATGCCTCGATTTTGATCGACGGTCGAACAGCCGAAGCAGTGCGACGAGGCTTAGCGACAAATTTGGCACGCTGCCGTCGAATCGCAGTCCTTCGGCCTTATGGAATTGATTCGCCGGTAGAAGTAAGCGAGCTGCTGCCTCCCGAGCACGAATATCCTAGCTTGCAGGATCACCATTTGTGCGATTACGAAACGGCTCTCGATGCCTTCAATTCCGGTAATTGGACCGCTGCTTTTGATTTGCTACATAAAGTACCAGCAGATGACCGGGTCAAAGATTTTATTACGGTATTTATTGCTCAACACAATCGTACGCCACCGTTGGATTGGAATGGAGTAATCTCACTTGAAGCAAAGTAATCCAAAACTACG
>CAZIGP010000540.1:0-3938 GCA_964538425.1 uncultured Pirellulales bacterium
TTTGAAAGACCGGCTGGCCTTGCCACTTCCGGTTTAAAGATAGCTGCTCGAAACGCCGACAGCTTTGTTACAGATTGTAGAGCTGCTGTCGAAGCTGCGACCATTCTTTTTTTAAGTCAGCTTGTAATCGTCCAAGATCGGCTTCGATTTCTTCAACCGATGGAATTTGCCATTCCCCTGTCGGTTCTGTCAATGTTCTCCACCCCGCTTCCGACAGGTAGGATGAAGCTTCGATGATTCCCACGACCTGGCTTGGCACAGATTGCCCCACGATTTTTCAAGAAGATATGGGTGAGCGGTTGGATCGCACTCACCTGTGAATTACTTCGGCACTTGAATGCGGTCAGCGTAAGCCAGAGCGCGCATCTTATTAAAAGAATCTGCCGCAAGACGTAAACCGAAGTTCCGTCGCTTCGGTTTAAGACGAGAGCGACGATCAAGATCAATGGCTTCTGCTAGTGAGCGCCGGCAGGAGCTTTTTCGACCATGTGCAATTGCGCCCGCGCCTGCTGAACGGCACGATCGCGGATCGCCATCAATTCCGGCGAGTTAGCAGGCCGATTGCGCGCGGTATTAAGTTGTTCGCGGGCAACCGCAGCGTCCAGCTTTTCTACCGGAATGGCATGGTTCGTTAGTACGGCCACCTGATTGTTTACCACCTGAACAAAACCGCCATCTACGTATAATCGTTGCGTTTTGCCACCTTCTTCCACGCGCAACTCGCCATATCCTAGACGGCCAATGAATGGGCTATGCCCAGGAGCAATGCCTAACTCGCCATCGTAAAGCGGCACGGCAACAAATCGGGCAGGTGTTTGCAATGCCGTAGCCTCGGGAGTGACAATGATGCACTCCAACACCGAGTCGGCGGCACCTACATCAGAAGCTGCTTGGTAATCTGCCATCGTGCAGGAATTTCAATTTCAAGTCTTAAATTTTCAGATTTCGTCTACCGTCGAAGGTATCGACGGCGTTCACATATTTACTTACCAGCGGCCATCCTCTTGGCTTGTTCTTCTGCTTGCTCGATGGCACCCACGTACATAAATGCCTGTTCGGGCAGATGATCCCACTTGCCGTCGCAGATTTCCTCAAAGCTACGGATGGTTTCTCGTAGCGGCGTGATTTCGCCGGGCTTGCCGGTGAACACTTCAGCCACCAAGAAGGGCTGCGAAAGGAATCGCTCGATACGACGAGCACGATTCACGACTTGCTTGTCTTCTTCGCTCAATTCTTCCACGCCGAGAATGGCAATAATGTCTTGCAACTCGCGGTAACGCTGCAAAATACCCTGCACGCGGCGAGCAATGGCATAATGCCGTTCGCCGACATACTGCGGATCCAAAATGCGGCTTGATGAAGCCAAAGGATCCACGGCGGGATAAATACCTTTTTCTGAAATCGCTCGTTCCAAATAAAGGAACGCATCCAACTGGCCGAACGCCGTTGCCGGAGCAGGATCGGTCGGGTCGTCGGCCGGAACATACACGGCTTGTACGCTCGTGATAGCGCCGCGGCTGGTCGATGCAATTCGTTCTTGCAAGGCACCCATTTCGGTGCCGAGCGTCGGTTGGTAACCCACGGCACTGGGCATACGTCCGAGCAATGCAGATACCTCGCTGCCTGCTTGCGAAAAGCGGAAAATGTTATCGACGAATAGCAGTGTGTCGGTTCCCGATTTATCGCGGAAATATTCAGCCATCGTCAGGGCAGAAAGGGCCACACGCAAACGAGCTCCTGGTGGCTCGTTCATCTGGCCGAACACCATCGTGGTTTGCTCAATAACTTTACGGCCGGTTTTGCCGATTTCGGCTTCCTGCATTTCGATCCACAAGTCGGTTCCTTCACGAGTACGCTCGCCGACGCCCGCAAACACCGATGAACCACCGTGCGCACTGGCGACGCGAGCAATCAATTCCTGCAAAATAACCGTCTTTCCCAAACCAGCACCACCGAACAAACCGGCTTTACCACCGCGGACGAACGGAGTGAGCAAGTCGATAACTTTGATGCCCGTCTCGAACACTTCGGTTTTCGTGGATAGATCGGTCACTGGCGGTGCATCACGGTGAATCGGCCAATACTCAGTAGCGTTCACCGGTCCGCGATTGTCGATCGGCTCACCGAGCAAATTGAAAACACGACCCAAAGTAGCGTCACCAACTGGCACGCTCACCGGAGCGCCAGTGTCGATCACTTCCATGCCGCGCACCATACCATCGGTGCTGCCCAAAGCCACGCAACGAACACGTCCACCACCCAAATGCTGTTGCACTTCTCCGGTGAGGTGAATCGTTGTGCCTTTAATGTCGGCATCAACTTTAATGGCGTTATAAATTGCCGGCAGGCTGTCTTCGGTGAACTCGACGTCAAACGTCGAACCGATGACTTGCGTCACACGACCAGTTTTCTTTCCAGTTGCGGCAGCAGAAGGGGAGTTTTTTGTGGGTGCAGTTGCGGTAGCCATGGGCAGAAATCAGGAGTCAGGGGTCAGGATTTGTATAGTTTTATTTTTAGCCGCGTCGCTCGCGACGCGCTTACGGTTTGATGATTAATCTTTCATCGCCTCGACGCCCCCGAGCACTTCCATAATCTCGCTGGTGATCTGGCCTTGTCGAGCGCGGTTGTATTGCATGCCAAGTGATTTGATCAACTTGTCGGCGTTGTCGGTGGCCGATTTCATTGCCACCTTGCGGGCGATCTGCTCGCTTACCGCAGAATCGAGGAAGCACTTGAACAGTTTCACCTTGAAGCTAGTCGGCACGACTTCTTCCAAGATGCTGGCCGCAGACGGCAGAAACTCATACATCGATTCGCCACCGGCCCCGGCCGCAGCTTGCGACTTAGCGTCAGCCACGCCTAGCGACGACAGTGGTAGCAACGTTTCCACCGTGGCAATCTGCTTGCTCAAGCTTTCAAATCGCGTGTAGGCGACATCCAGCCGATCGAGTTTGCCGGTTGCATATTCTTCGAGATAACGATTTGCAAGCAATTCCACTTCTCCGAATGACGGTTTGTCTTCGAAGTGCGTGAAAGCGTGCTCACCTTTAATGCCACGATATTTGTAGGCCGCGATCGGACGCTTGCCCGACAATTCCAACTGAACATGAGGAATTTGCTCCTTTAGTTCATTGTAGCGAGCCCATGACTGGCGAAATACGTTCGAGTTATAGCCACCGCACAATCCACGGTTGCCAGCAATCACCAATAAAATCGCCCGATTAGTTTTTTCGCGTGGCTCGAGTAGTGGGTGGCTGACTTCTAAGCCACTACTGGCCAGGTCGGTAACAAGCTTAGTAATTCGTTTGGTATAGGCCGTAGCTGCACCAGCGCGGTCCATCGCCTTTTTGAATCGCGCGGTGGCGATCAATTCCATCGTCCGCGTAATCTTGCGAATATTGCGGACCGATCGGCGACGTTTATCGAGTGCTCGAGCTTTGGCCATAGCCAGAAATCAGAGTTATAGGGGTCAAAAATGTTTTGTCTTATGGACGACCATTACCGCACGCTTGCGATATAGCGCCCGTACTAAAATCAAACTCGTGCCAGTGCTGGTTCCTTCTTCTTTCCGGCCCATTGAGTTTTGAACTCATTAATTGCAGCAACCAAGGCCTTTTCGGTCTCGGCATCCAAGTCTTTCGTCTCGGCGATCTTTTTGCGAACTTCCGACTTTTGATCGCCCATAAAAGTAAGGAATGCCTTTTCCCAGGCTTGCACTTCGTTACGAGGAACTTGATCCAAGTGGCCTCGGGTGCCGGCATAGATGATCATCACTTCGTCGATCACGTCCATCGGCACGTATTGGCCTTGCTTGAGTAGCTCAACCATGCGGTAACCGCGATCGAGTCGGGCCTGCGTGGCGGCATCCAAGTCAGTTCCCAATTGGGCGAACGCTTCCAACTCGCGGAAGGCAGCCAAGTCGAGTCGCAAACCTCCGG